>JBPYEE010000279.1:0-4834 GCA_051985095.1 Vicinamibacterales bacterium
ACGATCGAGACGATGCGGACCTACGACCCGTCGACGCAGCGGTCGCTGGCGCCGATTGATCGCATGACCATCGTGCCGCTGCGCGAGGTGCTGACCGGCAATCGGTCTGCGACGCTCTTCGACTACCTCGCGCGCGCCACCCAGGCGCGCGTCATCGTGTCGGAGCGTGACGAAGTCGAGGCCAGCGCCATCAGGCTCGTGCAACAGATGGAGCGCAGCTACGCTCAAGCGACGGGCCGTCAGACGGCCGGCGTCGCCGTGACCGAAGCCGAGTGGGCGGTGCTCAGCCAGGAGGACGATGCGGACAACCTCGTCGAACGGGCGGAGCTGAAGGCACGGCGCCGCTCGCCATCGGCGCCGCGGTTCGGCCGGACCGCCGCGTCGCCAGCACCCGATGTCCAGGTCGAGGTCCCGTCGCCAGCCGACCTGTTCGTGCCGTGGCCGGACGTCGAAGACCGTCTGGCGAGTGCGACCGAGATCGCCCAGCTCGGCCTTGACACCGACGCCGTTGCCGGCGAGGCCGGGCACACGGTTGTCAAATGCCAGCCCACGGTCGAGCTGCGCGGACGCATTCCCGAATGGGTGACCGAAATCCGGCGGCTTCGTGACGCCGGCGAGACGACGCTCTTTGTGGCCGCGACCACGGGGCGCGCGGAACGGACGATCGAGGTGTTGAAGGAGTACGACCTCTTCGCCGTGCCGGTCGAACGCGCGGAGGACGCACGGTATGCCGCGGTCCTCGTCGCGGTCGGCAGCCTGTCGCGGGGCTTCCGGCTGCCCGACGCGGGGCTGCAGCTCTTCGCCGAGGCGGACGTCTTCGAGGAGGACCGTCGCGCGCCGGACCGGCGTCGCGCCGCCACCAAGGCATTTCTGTCGGACCTGCGCGATCTGAAAGTCGGGGATTTCGTCGTCCATGTCGACCATGGCATCGGCGTGTTCGTCGGGCTGAAGCAGATCGGCGTCGGCGCGGCCGCCGGCAGAAACGGGGACGGCGGCCAGGAGTTCCTGGAGCTTCGCTACGCCGGCGATGACAAGCTGTTCGTACCGGTCGAACGGCTCGATCTGGTCCAGAAATACACCGGGGCGACGCGGCCGCCGGTCGACAAACTGGGTGGCACCTCGTGGGAGCGCGCCAAGACCCGGGTCAGAAAAGCGATGCGCGACATGGCGGAGGAGCTGCTGAAGCTCTACGCCGCGCGCAAGGCCGTCGCCGGCCATGCCTTCAGCGTCGATTCGCACTGGCAGCAGGAGTTCGAAGATGCCTTCGAGTACGAGCTGACCCCTGACCAGCAGTCGGCCATCGCGGACATCAAGGGCGACATGCAATCGCCGACGCCGATGGATCGCCTCCTGTGCGGGGACGTGGGATATGGCAAGACGGAGGTCGCGATGCGCGCCGCCTTCAAGGCCGTGATGGATGGCAAGCAGGTCGCGTTTCTGGCGCCGACCACCGTCCTCGCGTTCCAGCACCAGAAAACGCTGCGCGAGCGGTTTGCCGGGTTCCCCGTCCGGATTGATATGGTGAGCCGGTTCCGAACCAAGCCGGAGCAGACGGCCATCGTCGCGGATGTGGCGGCCGGCAAGGTCGACGTGATCGTCGGCACCCACCGCCTGCTGTCCAAAGATGTCCAGTTTCGGGATCTCGGGCTGCTGGTCGTCGACGAAGAACAGCGGTTCGGTGTCGCCCACAAGGAGAAGATCAAGCAGCTGCGCAAGAAAGTCGACGTCCTGACGATGAGCGCGACCCCGATTCCCCGGACGCTCAACATGTCGCTCGTCGGCATCCGCGACATGTCGATCATCGAGACGCCGCCCAAGGATCGGCTGTCGATTCAGACCAACGTCGTGAAGTTCGACCAGGAAGTCATCCGGCGCGCGATTCGCAACGAGATCGCCCGGGCCGGGCAGATCTTCTTCGTCCATAACCGCGTCGACTCGATCTATTCGATCGGCAACCTGATCCAGCGGCTCGTTCCGGAAGCGCGCGTCGTGATCGGACACGGGCAGATGAGCGAAGAGGCCCTCGAGCGCGCCATGCTCGAATTCATTGCACGCAAGTTCGACGTGCTGCTGGCGACGACCATCGTCGAGAACGGGCTCGATATTCCCAACGCGAACACGATCATCATCAACCGCGCCGACCGCTACGGGCTCTCACAGCTGTATCAGCTGCGGGGCCGCGTCGGACGATCGGATCGCCCGGCGTATGCGTTCCTGATGATTCCGCCCGAGGACAACCTGTCGCCGGTGGCCAAAAAGCGCCTCGCGGCCATCAAGGAGTTCAGCGATCTTGGCAGCGGCTTCCGCGTCGCCGCGCTCGATCTCGAGATTCGCGGGGCTGGCAACCTGCTCGGCGGCGAACAGAGTGGCCAGATCGATGCCGTGGGATTCGAGATGTACATGAAGCTGCTCGAGCAGACGGTCCGCGAGCTGAAAGGCGAGGAGATCGAGGACGACGTGCGCGCGACGGTGAATCTGCGCGTCGATCTCCGCATCGACGCGGCGTACGTCCCGGATATGAATCAGCGGCTGATGCTGTATCGGAAAGTGGCGGCCGCGCGCGATGAGGCGGAGGTCGATCGCGTCCTCGATGAGGCGGTCGATCGGTACGGCCCGCTGCCACCGTCGCTGTTGAATCTCGCCGACTACGGCCGGATCCGGATCATGGCCGACCGGCTCGGCATTGACTCGATCGACCGCGAGGGCCGGCTCGTCGTCCTAAAGTTCAGACCGCAGGCGAAGGTCGATCCGGCCCGGCTCGTGTCGCTGGTGCGGCAGCGGCCCGACCTGACGCTCGTCCCGCCTGCGGCCTTACGCCTGACGCTCGGCACCGATGGGTCCGGGCTCGCCCGGCCCCCCGGCCACCGGCCGCCCCCGAGCGCCTCGGGCCGCGGTCGGGCCCGGCAGCCGGCGGCCGCGCCGAGCTGGTGGACGGCCCGGGCGCGGGAAGACGCCGTCACGCCGGGCTTCTCGAAGGAAGAGATTCTGAAACCGCCGAGCGAAGACCCGCGGGCGCCGGGCGGCGTCTTCGAGCGGGTTGGCGGCCTGCTCAGCGACCTGCTCGACGTGTGATATGAAATAATTGTCTCCAAGGTTTTATGAAAAAAGCACTTCCGGCGATCGCAATGCTCTGCCTGACCGGCGTGGGGGTCCACGCCGAGATCTTCGAGCAGATCCTCGTCAAGATAAACGGCGACATCTTCACGAAAAGCGAACTCGAGCAGCGGCAGGTGGCGGCGCTCCGGCAAAAGGGACAGTCGTTCGATTTGAAGAGCGACGCCGGGAACGAGTCGCTCAAAAAGGCGCTCGACGAAATTACGCCCCAAATCGTCGTCGACGTCGTCGACGAGACGCTGCTCACCCAGCGGGGCCGGGAGCTCGGCTACCGAATGGGTGACGACCAGTTCAAGAGCATCCTGGACAACATCAAGAAGGAGAACAAAATCGAGACCGAGGAGCAGCTGCAGGCCGCGTTGAAATCCGAGAACATGACGATGGCCGACCTGCGCCGGAACCTCGAGAAGACGGTCATCATCCAGCGCGTCCAGCAGAACGAGGTGATGAGCAAGATTGCCGTCACCGATGACGAGGCCCGCCGCTACTACGAGACGCACCTCACCGAATTCACCAGTCCGCCGACGGTCACGCTGCGCGAGATCCTGATCGGGGTGCCGACCGATTCGCGTGGCGTCAATGCTGCCGCCGAGGAGGCCGCCAAAGCGAGGGCGGAGGAAATTCGCCGGCGCGTGACGAGCGGCGGGGAGAATTTCGCCGCGCTCGCGACGGCCGCGTCCGACTCGCCGTCGAAGGCCAACGCGGGCCTGATCGGGCCCTTCAGCCTCAACGATATGTCGCCGGACGTCCGAAAGATGATCGACGGCATGAAGCCGGGCGACGTCAGCCCGGTCCTTCGCGATGCGAAACGCGGCTACCAGGTGCTGAAGCTCGAGACCAGATCGGACACGCAGACGCTGCCGTTTGACAAGGCCCGCGAACAGATCAGCGAGCGGGTCTTTACCGACAAGCGCAAGGTCGAATATCAAAAGTACCTGGAGAAGCTCCGCGGACAGGCAATCATCGAATGGAAGAATCCGGAGATCAGGAAAGCGTTCGACGAGGGCTTGAAACAGCAGCAGCAGGCGACCGCGCCGCAGTGAGATCGGCCGACGCGCAATGGTTTGCGATCTGGACCCGATCGCGCCACGAACAGGTCGTCCGCGAACAGCTCGAGCGCAAGCGGTTCGATGCCTTTCTGCCGACGATCACGAAATGGAGCCGGTGGAAGGACCGAAAGAAGAAAATCAACTGGCCGCTCTTTCCAGGCTATTGCTTCGCCCGGTTCCACGTCGACAACACGCTCCCGATCCTCAAGTGCACCGGCGTCGTCAGCATCGTGTCGTTTGAGGGCAAGCCGGCGCCGATTCCGGAGTACGAGCTCGACAGCATTCGTACGCTGGTCGGCAGCGAACTGCGGTACGACCCGTGTCCGCTGATTCGCGAAGGGATGATGGTCGAGGTCGTGCACGGGCCCCTGCGCGGTGTGATCGGGCGATTGATGCGCAAGGACGCCGCGAAGGCGCGGCTGGTGCTCGCCGTCGATCTCATCGGGCAGGCGGTCAGCGTCGAAGTCGACGCGGCCGACGTGAAAGCCTATTGAGATGACCCGGGCGATGCGGATCGGCACCGTCACACTGCCGTCGCCGTTTGCCATCGCGCCGATGGCCGGCATGACCGACTCCGCGTTCCGCCGGCTCGTGAAGCGCCACGGCGGCTGCGGGCTCGTCGTCACGGAAATGGTCAGCTCGGAAGGACTCGTGCGCGGCATTGATCGCAC
>JBPYEE010000280.1:0-13974 GCA_051985095.1 Vicinamibacterales bacterium
CGCCGCGCCTGTTCCTGGTTGCTGACCTCGAGCCAGAACTTCACGAGCACGATGCCGCCTTCGACCATGTGCCTCTCGAAGAGCGGGCACAGCCGGAGGAACCGCTTGTATTGCTTCTTCGTCACGAAACCCATGACGCGCTCCACGCCGGCGCGGTTGTACCAACTCCGATCGAAGATGACGACCTCACCGGCAGCGGGAAAATGCGGAACATAGCGCTGCACGTACATCTGGCTCCGCTCGCGATCCGACGGTGCCGGCAGCGCGACGACCCGAAACACGCGCGGGCTCACCCGTTCGGTAATCGCCTTGATCGTGCCGCCCTTACCCGCCGCGTCGCGGCCTTCGAAGATGACGATGACGCGCAAGCCTTTCGCCTTGACCCACTCCTGAAGCGCGCACAATTTGACCTGCAGGCGGGTCAGCTCCTTGTCGTAGACCTTGCGTTTGAGTTTGGCCATCGCTCGTCTCGAACCGCTCGTGCCGGCGCGGCCCTTATTGCTGCCACCCGCCGCCGAGCGCGCGATACAAGTCCGCTCTTGCCGCGAGCTCCGCGCCGAAGGTGTGGGTCAGTAACAGCTGCTGCTGAAACAGCTGCTGGTCCGCGATCAAGATCTCGAGCGAGGTGGCAATGCCGTTGGTGTATCGATCGCGCGCGAGATCGGCCTGGTCCTGCAGCACGGTCACGGCGTTCTGCCGTTCGACGCGTGTGGCCGCCAGCTCCTGAATCGCCACGAGGGCGTTGGCGACCTCGCGGTAGGCGTTGAGCGCAGCCTTCTCGTACGCAGCGACAGCGGCACGGTAGCGCGCCTGCGCCGCCTCGAGGGTTCGGCGATTGCGGCCGGCGTTGTAAATCGGCTGCAGCAGGCCGGCGCCGATTTGCCACACCCCTCCTGAGCCGCCCAGGAGGTTCGCCAGGTCGCCGCTCACACCTCCCAGTAAACCCGTCAGGCTGACTGCCGGGAAGAACAGGGCGCGCGCGACACCCACGTCAGCGTTGGCGGCCACGAGCGACTGCTCCGCCTGCAGCACGTCCGGCCGCCGCTCGAGGAGGGAGGCAGGGACGCCCGGCGGCACGGCCGCCGTGGCCGGCGCCGCCAGCGGGGCCGTGGCGCGGGTAATCGGGCCCGGCTGGCGCCCGAGCAGCAGGGAGAGTGCGTCCTCGGTGATAGCGCGGTCCTGCTCGAGCCCGGGAATCGTCGCCGCCGTCTGTGCACGATTCGCGGCCATCTGATCGACTTCCAGGCGGTTCGAGACGCCGCCTTCGAGCCGATTCTGAAAATACGCCACGGTCTGATCGTTGAGCTGCAGGGTGCGCCGAGCGGTGTCGAGCTCAGCGTCGATTTCGCGGAGCAGGAAATAATTCGAGGCGACATCGGCCACCAGTGTGACGAGCACGCCGCGACGCGCCTGCTCGGTGGCCAGAAACTGCGCTTGGGCGGACTCGGTTTCGCGCCTGATCCGTCCGAACAAATCGAGTTCCCACGACAGCGCGAGACCGTATACGCCGCCCTGGTTCACGCCTTCGTAGGCCGTGTTGTGCTGGAACGCGTAGGAAGCCTGGCCGTCGACCTGCGGGTAGAGGCGCGACCGGACAATCCCGACCTGCGCACGCGCTTCATCGACCCGGGCGGCCGCAATCCGCACATCGAGATTGCTGGCGATGGCTTCGCGAATGAGCGCCTGCAGCGCCGGATCGTCGAAGACCTGCCACCACGGCAGATCGGCGACGGATTCCGCGCCGCTCACCTCGGCGAAGCGATACTGCGCCGGCGGTGCAAGGGCCGGTCGCCGATAGTTGGGGCCGACCGGTGCGCAGCCTGACGCCGCCACCGCGGCCCACGCGACGACGGTGGCCGCGCCAACCGACGCGCGCGACGCCATGCTACTGACTCCCGGGACCGTGATCGGTCGCCAGCGGCGGGGTCCGCGCCGTGACATCGGCCGCCTTCCGCGCGCTCCCGACGACCCGCTCGACCGCCACATAGAGCACTGGAATCAGGCACACGCCGAGAATGGTCGCGATCAACATCCCCGAGAACACCGCCATGCCCATCACTTTGCGCGCCTCGGCACCGGCGCCTTTCGCCATCAACAGCGGGACGACACCGAGGATGAACGCGAAGGCGGTCATCAGAATCGGGCGCAGCCGCAGCCGGGCCGCATTGAGGGCCGCCTCGACGAGCGCCTTCCCCTGCTCGTGCTCGACCTTGGCGAACTCCACGATCAGAATCGCGTTCTTCGCCGCCAGACCGATGAGCATGATCAGCCCGATCTGCGCGAAGACGTTGTTCACATAGCTTTCCGAGATGAACCGCCGCGAGAGCCAGAGCCCGAAGTAGGCGCCAAACACCGCGAATGGCGTTCCGAGCAGCACGCTGAACGGCAAGCCCCAGCTCTCGTACTGCGCCGCCAGAATCAGGAACACGAGCAGGACCGCGAGCCCGAAGACGACCGCGACACCGGGGGCTTTACGCTCCTGGTAGGACATATCTGCCCAGTCGTAGCTCATGTCTGCCGGAAGCACCTCTTTCGCCGTCGCTTCAAGCGCGTCGAGCGCCTGGGTCGACGAGACACCTGCGGCCGGCACACCGGTCAGTTCGGCTGCGCGGAACAGGTTGAACCGGTTGGTGAATTCGGGCCCCGTATTGGGTTGCGTCGTCAGCAGCGTGTCGAGCGGGACCATCCCGCCATCCTTGTTGCGCACGAAGAAGAGCCCGAGTTGGCCCGGGTCCCGGCGGAACTGCGATTCGGCCTGCAGGTACACCTTGTAGACGCGCCCGAATCGATTGAAGTCATTGATGTACGCGCTGCCGAGGAGCGCGCCCAAGGTCGTGTTCACGTCGCTCAACGACACGCCGGATTTCAGGACCTTGCTGCGATCGATGTTGGCGTACACCTGCGGCACGCTGGCACGGTAGAGCGTGCTGATCCGCCCGATTTCGGGCCGCTTTCGCGCTGCGTCGAGGAAGCGCTGGGTCTGCTCCGCGAGATAACTCGGCGGACTGCCGCTGCGATCCTGCAGTTCCAGGGTGAACCCGGCGCCGGTCCCCAGGCCCGGAATCGCGGGCGGACCGAAGGCGACCACGACGGCTTCCGGAATGTCGCGGGCGAACGCTCGATTCAACGCGTTCACCACCTCCTTTGAATGCAGCTCGGGTCGATGCCGTTCCTCCCACGGCTTGAGCTGCACGAAGAAGAAGCCCATGTTCGACGAATACGCCGAGGTCAGCAGCGTGTAGCCACTGATGGTGTTGAAGCCGGCGACGCCCTCATTCGCTTCGAGGATCCGCTCCGCCTTGCGCATGACGGCATCGGTCCGCTCCAACGATGCGGCGTCGGGCAGCTGGGCGTTGACCATGATGTAGCCCTGGTCCTCTTCCGGCACGAAGCCGCCGGGGATGCGCCGCGCGAGCGCCACGATCAGGAGGATGAGCAAGGCGATAAAGGCGAGGCCGCGCAGGATCTTCCCCGTCAGGATGCCGACGAAGCCGACATACGCGTCGGTCCCCCACCCGAACAGCTTGTTGAACAGCTTGTAGAACGGTGCGAGGAGCGACCGCTTTCCGCCGGCGGGCTTGAGCACCAGCGCCGAGAGCGCGGGGCTGAGCGTGAGCGCGTTGACGACGGACAGCAGCACGGAAAGGGCGATCGTGATCGCAAACTGCTGATACAGGCGTCCGGTGATGCCGCCCATGAACCCGACCGGCACGAAGACAGCGCACAGGATCAGGCCGATTGCGACGACGGGGCCCGACACCTCATGCATTGCCTTGATCGTCGCTTCCTTGGGCGGCAGCCCGTGCTCGATGTGGTGCATCACGGCCTCGACGACGACGATGGCATCGTCGACGACGATGCCGATCGCGAGAACGAGACCGAGAAGCGAAAGGACGTTGATCGAAAAGCCCAGCGCCGGGAAGAAGATGAACGCGCCGATGAGTGACACGGGCACGGTCAGCAAGGGAATCAGCGTCGCGCGCCAGTTCTGGAGGAAGACGAAGACGACGATGATGACGAGCACGACGGCCTCGAACAGCGTATGCACGATCTCCCGGATGCCTTCGACGACTGGCAGGGTCGTGTCCAGCGAGATCACGTATTCCATGTCCCGTGGAAAGCGCTTCGCGAGATCGGCCATCGTCGCCTTGATGCTGTTGGCCACCTGGACGGCATTGGTGCCGGGGATCTGGAACACGGCGATGACGGCGGACGGCTTGGCGTTGTGTCGCCCGACCGAGTTGTACAGCATCGTGCCGAGCTCGAGGCGGGCGACGTCTTTCAGTTTGACCTGCGATCCGTCCGGCAGCGTGCGCAGGATGATGTCGCCGAACTCGTGTTCGTCGAGAAGCCGTCCCTGCGTCCGAACCGTGTAGGTGAACTCGGTGCCGGGCGCCGCCGGCGGCCCACCGATCTGTCCGGCCGGCGTCAGTTGATTCTGCTGTCCGATCGCATTGGTGATGTCGGGTACCGTCAGGCCGAGCCGCCCGATGCGGTCCGGCCGGACCCAGATCCGCATCGCGTAGTCGGCGCCGCCGAACAGATTGATCTGCCCCACGCCGGGAATGCGCGCGATCGGATCGTTGACGTTGAGCGTCGCGTAGTTCGACAGAAAGTTGCTGTCATAGGTCCCGTGAGGCGAGTTGATCGAGATGACCAGCAGAGGGAACGCGAGCGCCTTCTTCACCGTGACGCCGTAGTTCTTCACCGACTGCGGCAGCTGCGGCATCGCCTGCGACACCCGGTTCTGCGTGAACACGTTGTCCATGTCCTGGTTCGACCCGACTTCGAACGACACTTTCTCGGTCAGCGTTCCGTCGTTGGCGTTGGTCGACTTGAAATAGATCCCCTTTTCCACGCCGTTGATCTGCTGTTCGAGCGGCGTCGCGACCGACGCTTCGACGTCGGTGGCGCTGGCGCCGATGAACGTCGTCGTGACCTGGATCATCGGCGGCACGATGTCGGGATACTGCGCGATCGGCAAGCCCCGCATCGCCACAACACCGACCAGGACCAGGATGATCGAGAGGACCATCGCCACGATCGGCCGATTGACGAAGAAATGCGCCACGATCTACCTGCTCTGGCCGGCCGTCGCCACCGGCTGCGGTGCGCCCGGTTCGGTGAATGGCACCGCGCGGACCGTCAGGCCTTCGCGGATCCGCTGCAGCCCTTCGGCGACGACCCGATCGCCCGGCTTGAGGCCTCGCTCGATCACCCAGAGGGAGCCGACGCGCGGGCCAACGGTCACGGTCCGGAAGGTGATTTTGTTATCCGGCCCGACGGTCGCCACGCTGTACAGATTCTGCATTTCCTGCACGGCGCGCTGCGGGACCAGCAGGGCTCCCTTGAGCGTGTCGGTCAGGACGCGCGCACGTCCGAACTGGCCAGGCCGCAGGAGGAACCCGGGATTGGGAAACTCCAGCTTGACGCCGATCGTCCCGGTCTCCGGGTTGACGGCGCGCTCGATCGTGTTGACGCGACCGGTGTAGGGGTGTTCGGTCCCGTCGGCGAGGGTCAGGACGATCCCGCTGGTCTTCGGCGTGCTGTTGAGCTGACCGCGAAACCGTCGGGCGATGCGCAGGAAATCGGTTTCGGTGACGTTGACGTTGAACAGGATCGGATCGATTTGAGACACCGTCGTCAGGAGCGTCGCTTGACCACGTCCGACGAGATTGCCCGGCTTGACCTGGGTCACGCCAACCAGACCGTTGATCGGCGACCTCACACGGGTGTAGCCGAGATCGAGCGTCGCCTTTTCGACAGCGGCCTGCGCGGCCTCGACCTGCGATTGCGCCGCGACCCGCGCCGATCGCGCATCGTCGAGTTCCTGCCGGCTGACGGCCTGCTTGGCGACGAGCGGGGTGTAGCGGACCACGTCGTTGGTCGTTTTGGTCAGGCGGGCCTCCGCGGTTGCCTTGTCGGCGTTCGCCGCATCAAGGGCGGCCTGCAGCGGCTTGGGATCGATTTCGTACAGCAGGTCGCCCTTGCGCACGAACGAACCCTCACGGAAGTCGACCGACTGGAGAAACCCTTCGACGCGCGCGCGGATGTCCACGTCCTGGTAGCCCTCGGTCTGGCCGATCAGATCGAGGTATTGGGGAACGTCCTTCTGCACCACGGACGCTGCGTAGACCTCCGGCGGTGGAGCTGACGCTGACGGTGCCGGCTTGCTGCATGCGGAGGCCACAGCGAGCAGCACCGTGCACGCAAATCGCCGCATGACGGAGTCGTGCGAGGCAAACCCCGATCCGCCCGTCGAGCCGCCTCGCCCGTGCCGCAGCACCCGCGTCGATCCCCAGACCTCGTGAGCCCTCACGATGCACGGTGACGGCCTCGGCCGCCGCATCGCTCTGCAGAGGACAACCGGTGGCACGCGCCGTGCTGACGACTGCTGCGTTTCGATGAGAGACCGGATGCGCGGTCAGCCGCTGATCGATGTTGTTCGCATCGGGTCGCTCTGCGTCGTCGGTTGGATCTCAGCCGGCGCAGTCCTGCCAGCGCAGGCGCCGGCTGAGACGTACGCTGCCGAAGCGACAGTCGCCACGAGCGAAGGCGCGAGAGCCTCCGCGCCGGTGATGATCGTGATCGATCGGTGGTGCACGGACGTCGATCGCGACGCCCTCATCGAAACAATCAGGACCGGCGGCTCCGCCGCGGCTCGTAACCTCCTCACCGCGCGCGAAGCCGTCGGTTCCATCCAACTGGGCGCCAGACGGACGGCCGTCAAGTACGCGTACGCCCGGCCGACACTCGGCGGCCGTCTGGTTACTCTCGTCACCTCCGAGCCGATTTTGTTCATGGGCTCCGGCCTCCTGAACGCGACGCCGCGCACGGGCTACGACCTGGGCGTCGTGCTGCTCGACCTCAATGTTCTCGGATCCGGCCAGGGCGAGATGGCTCCCGCGGCCACCGTCCGGATCGACACCCAGAACGCGGTCGTCACCGACGACTACGGAGCCGAAGTCGTGCGGCTGGCGAAAGTCTCCCGTCAGTAGCCATCGCGGACGCGTTGGCGTCGAAGGCCCTTGAGAATCGCAGCGAGAAACTGACCGTGCTGGTGCGAGTGCTGCGCCGGTGCCGGCCGCGGAACATCAAGTATCTGAGGGCTTGTGGGTTCCTCGCGCTGGCGTTCGTCATGATCGGATCGGTCGCCTACGCGCAGAAAGTGAACGTCGATGCCGATTGGTCGGCGCCGTTTGCGACCTACACGACGTACGCGTGGACGGTCGGCACGCCGGCGCCGACCTCCCTCGGCGACGACCGCGTCCGCGCTGCCGTCGATGGACAGCTCGCGGGCAAGGGATTGACGCAGGTCATGGACGCGCCAAATGTGTTCGTCGCGACGCACGTGTTGACCGCGCCGCAGCAAGAGCTCGTCGCGAACGGATTCGGTCCCTGGGCATTCCGACATGACACGGTCGCGCCGTACGCCACGGGCACGCTCGTCGTGGATCTGTACGACGCCAGCACCAGGAACCTTGTCTGGCGCGGCGTCGCGGCCAGCACCGCGAGCAACGGGCCTTCGCCGAGCCCCGCGAAAATCGAGAAGGCGCTGGCGAAGATGTTTCTGAAGTACCCGCCGTCGGCAGTCCCAAGCCGCTGACGCGGCGTGCCAGTCGGAGTCGACACAGGCGCGTCAGGCCCGACGGTCAGGTCAGCGCGGTTTCGGTACCTCTTGACCGGTCGTGGCGACGGCACTCAGTGTTCCCGGGAACTTCCTGAAGGCCTTCACGACGTCCTTGTTGATGTGTTCGGCACGCTCCGCAGGCTTTTGGTGCTCACGCACCGTCCTCTCAGCGAGGCCGCGCCACAACAGCTGGCCATCGGCATTCAACACATCAATCGTGAGCGTTCCCTCGGTCACCGGATAGCTGTACCAGGGCCCACCATAGCTGTAGCCGTAGCCGTACGGATACGGGTAGCCCGCATTCCATCCCCACCAGCCGTAGCCTCCGTTGACCACATATTGAGTCTGGAAGGATCGCCGGGTGGTGATGATCACATCCGGATGCTCGTCGTCGCGCACCATGCCGCGCGCCTGCAGCTGACGGGCGATGGCGGCTTCCGTCTGTTCTTTCGTGAGCGGATCGTCGAACAGCGTCGTCTCCGCGGTGATCTGGTCTATCGGCGGGGTCTCCCTGAACGTAAACGTCTTCAGACGCGAGAAATCCTGACCGCGGCGGTAGTCGTAGCTGACTCTCTGCGCGAACGCTGACGCCGACAGCGCGGTCATGGCAAACGCGATGACAAACGGGCGCAAAGTACCCATGGGTCCCTCCCAGGCCGGACGGCGAACTTATCTGCGTCGCCACCCCACCAACGGGAAGGGCAAGAACGCTGCCTCGGACAACGTGGTCAAAAGGATGAGTCAGGGCAACATGCCGCACGCCAACATTTTGCCGACCATGGGAGCGGCAATTTTGGCAACAAACGCGGCACGCATTTGCGGATCGGCTCGGAGCAGCCGGATGGCCTCCTGGTCTTGCGGCGACGTCCCCTCGCGCAGATACGGACGACTGTCGTGCCAGAGCTGCTCGCAAGTCGATTCCTGGTATTTCGTGACCACTCGGTTCGCGATCACGCTCAGGACGGGGTAGTCCTGCACCGCGACACGGGTCAGTGCCGCCGACCAGAACAATCCCAGCGCGATCACCATGCCGATGGCGAGCTTCTCTGACCGCAGCATCATGTCTCCTCGAGCGTCCCGCCGGGAGATGTGCACAACCGCATTCAGAAGACAGATGCAGCAACCGACGGGCCACGCACCGGGTCGGTCGGTGGCGGGCCTCCCGGGCGGCGCCTCGCGACGGCTCGCCGTACGGTCACAAATCCTGGCCACGGACTGCGGCGTCAAGTGATGACCTGGCGATCCCGGCCGCCGCCGAGCGCCTTGATCAGCTGCGCCGGCGATAGAGCGAGGCAGGTTCGCCAGCGGACATCCGCTTCCTGGAGGCGCTGCGCGGATGCAATCGCGGCTTTGTCTCACTCTGAGCGCCACCCAACCACTCTGCTGGACAACCAGCAGGCAGCGATGACGTTTCGGGCGCCGCAACTCTCCTGCTGCTGGATCATCTCGTCCAGCACTCGCGGCAAGGTTGTCCTCGACCTCCTGAAGCGCCGTCAACACCGTTTGGCGGTGGTCGCGACCGTGCGGTTGTACTGAGCCCGCAGCTGTTGACCGGGGCGCGCCGCACGCGGTCAAGACCTCTTGCGCCCGGCTCGGTCCGACTGACCAGACATGACGCGGCCATGTGAATAAGTGGCTGACCGAAAGGGCGTCGACGCCGCACTCCAGAGGACCGCGGGGCAGAACGCCGTCCCGGCGAGCGGCGCAGGCTGCCCCTGGCCGACGGCAGTCGGGATGGCGCGGTGAACGTCGTTCGGTCGTTGACCGGCAGCAAGAAAGCAACTACAGCAAGGGGAACGAACGACTCTCACCTCACCTATCTGCGGTCGTTCGCCGTTTCGGTGGCCACCTTCAGGCGTTTGATATCGTCCGGCGTCAGCTTCGGCCGGTCGATCGTCAGCGTGAGCTTGTTGATTCTGCCGTTGAAGGCAAACGGAATCTGGTAATCGGCGTCGTCGACCGGGGTGCCCGTGTCGGACCCCACATCGAGACTCTCGTCGAACTGCAGAATGAACGGGATCGTGTGTTCCATCCGTTGGCTGGCGACGAGGCTGCCGTCGACTTTCAGCACGCCCATGCCGCCGCGGCCGACGCCGCTCACGTTGTTGTAGGCGAGCGTCCCCATGCCCAGCCCGTCGTATTTGAAGGCGAACTCCAGAACATGCCGACCTGGGGAGAGCGGCTCGGCGCCCACCCAGCGCACGCGGCGCAGGCCGAACAGATTCCAGGTAAAGACCGGCTTGTTCTTCAGCATGTAGAAGCCGTAGCCCGCGAACCGTCCCCCCTGCGTCACGATCATGCCCTCGGCGCCGCCGGGGGGAATCTCGACGTCGGCTTTGAAGGCATAGGACGTATTGAGGATTGAGGGTGCATCACCGTTCGGCGTCCCGGTGAGCGGCCCCGACCAGGTGAACACGTCGCGGCCCGCGGTCAGGCTGGGTCGCGGCGCGACGATGCGGGTCGCGACCGAAGCGTCGAGCGGCAGCACCTGGTACTTCTTCGCCTCCTCCCAGAACAGATCCGACAGCTCCTTGACCTTCTCGGGGTATGTCGCGGCGATGTTCTCGTACTGCGTCCAGTCCTTCGTCAGGTCGTAGAGCTCGTACGGGTAGCTCGCCGGATCCTGACTCACCGGTCCGGCAACGACCCAGGGCGGACGCATAATCGTCGTACTGGCAATCCAGCCGTCGTGGTAGATCGCATGGTCGCCAAACATCTCGAAGTACTGGGTGTGATGTCGCGAGGCCGCGTTCGCGTTCGCCTTGTCGAAGGTGTACATCATGCTCACCCCTTCGATGGGCGCCTGTTCGATTCCGTCCACGAGCTTCGGCGCCGGGATCGAGGTCGCTTCGAGAATCGTCGGCACGATGTCGATGACGTGGTGGAACTGGTTCCGGATGCCGCCACTGTCTTTGATCACTTTGGGCCACGAAATCGCCATGCCCTGCCGCGTGCCGCCAAAATGCGAGGCGATCTGCTTCGTCCACGAGAACGGCGTATCGAACGCCCAGGACCAGGGCACGGCCATGTGGTTGTACGTGCGGTCCGAGCCCCAGGCTTCGTAGAACTTCAACTGGTCGGCGACGGGAATGTCGATGCCGTTCAACGCCGCGACTTCGTTCGGCGTTCCGTTCAACGTCCCCTCGGCGCTCGATCCGTTGTCGCCGCTGATGTAGATGATCAGCGTGTTGTCGAGCTTGCCGATGTCTTCGACCGCCTGGATGACGCGGCCGATCTCGTGATCGACGTACATCAAGTACGCCGCGTACACGTCCGCCTGGCGGATGAACAGCCTCTTCTCGTCCGGCGTCACGGCGTCCCACGGCTTGAGCAGATCGCCCGGCCACGGTGTGAGCTTCGCGCTCTGCGGAATGACGCCCAGCGTCTTTTGATTGGCGAAGATCTGATCGCGCAGCGCATTCCAGCCGGCATCGAACAGGTGCAGCCCGGTCGCCTGTCGAATCCAGTCCGGCGTGGCGTGGTGCGGGGCGTGCGTGGCGCCCGGCACGTAATACAGGAAGAACGGCTGATCGGGGGCGAGCGTGTTGATGCGATTCAAGTACGCGATGGCGTCATCCGCCATCGCCGTGATGAGGTTCCACCCCGGGCTGCCGACGTACGGATAGATGGCGGTCGTGTTGCGGAACAGGTTCGGCTGCCACTGGCTCGTGTCGCCGCCGATGAATCCGTAGAAGTACTCGAACCCCATGCCGATCGGCCATTGATCGAACGGTCCGTCCTGACTCGCCTGAAACGACGGCGTGTTGTGGTCCTTGCCGAACCACGACGTGCGATAGCCGTTGTCCCTGAGGATCCGGCCGATTGTCGCCTTGTCGCGCGTCAGAACGCTGTCGTAGCCCGGGTAGCCGGTTGCCTGCTCCGACACCACGCCGAAGCCGGCTGAATGATGGTTGCGGCCGGTGATGAGCGCCGCGCGCGTCGGAGAGCAGAGCGCGGTCGAATGAAAGTTCGTGTACCGCAACCCGCGTTTCGCGATCCGATCGAGTGCCGGCGTCGGAATGACGCCCCCGAAGGTTGAGGGGGCGCCGAAGCCGACATCGTCGGTCATGATCAGCAACACGCTGGGCGCGCCCTTCGGGGGCACCACGCGTGGCGGCCAGTACGGCGTCGACTGCGAGGCGTTTCGCTCGATGGCGCCTCCGAACGACGGCGGCGGTGGCGGAATCTGCTGTCCGCCCAGAGTCGTGGTTGCCCCGGGCGCAGCCGGCGCGGTCTGCTGCGCGCGGGCGATCAATGCGCCGGCCGCTATCAGCATCGGGATCCCGATCGACACGACCGCGCCCACCAGGGCGCGGCGATTCGCCGGCATCGTCTGACTCCTCACAGGTGTTGTCGCACGAGACGCCGTGACGAACCGTTCGCGTCGCGCGGGTGTCCATGGGCGGCCGCGTGCAAAGCATCTGCCTGAGATGGGTGACGAGACGCGTGCGCTCGGAGCAGACGTCGATCACTGTCGACTGTCAGCGGCCGCCGAAATGTCGCGACCGCCGGCGCGCGGGCCGGCGCCGCGTCGATTCGAAATGCCCCGCCGAACGGATCCCTCCGTGATCCATGCAGGGGTTTGCTCCGCTGGATCCGGAATTGCTCATGGCTGCCGGCGGACGTCTCAACATGCTGCGCATCGTCATGGTTTCGCTGCTGGCCGTCGGACTCGTGGGGCAGCAACCGCCTGACGAGTCCAACGTCCCCGCCGCCGAAAAACGCATCCCGCCGGGGCATTACTGCAAGCACGAAGGGGTGCCCATCGGGCCCACCGAAACGCGCGCCCATTCCTGTGCCTGCTCATTCGCGTGTTCCGTCGACGAAGACGGCAACGTGACCGAGCAGGAATCGCCCAACTGCCTCGCGTACTGCCACGTCAACAATCGCCGCTGCACCTGCCACGTCGAGGAACCGACCAAGTGCGAGGGGAGCCCGCAGGCGCAGGCGTGGGTGGACATGGATGGCCGCCTCGTCGCGGTGGCCGTCCGGAGCGGCCGTCCGGTCGGGTCCGGCCCCCTGCGCATGGCCCGCACAGTCGTGGCGCGGTGACGAAATGCGGTGATCGTCGTCGGAGCGCCCCGCTAATTCCACCGAATTTGCCTCAAACCCCTGGTGAGGTTCTTGCCGGTGCATGAATGTCCGCCGGTGTTTGTTCGGTGCCGCCACCGAACACGCGACTTAGGAGGACTGGTATGCATCGTTTCCGCTTGCGATCGCACGCGACTTTCGCGCTGACGCTGGTCGTCAGTCTCGCGTGGTCGTCGTACGCTCTCGCCGACGACCACCTTCGCGGCGTGATCCTCGCTCACAACGAAGACGGCACCCTGAACGTCACCAGCGATGACTCGACGGAAGTCATCGTCGTCATCGAGGACTACACGAAGGTGCGACGCACGACCGGCGTCCGCCGGAGGAGCGAGAGCCCGGCGTCGCTCATTCCGGGCTTGCGCATCATGGTTGACGGCTCGTTCGACGACATGAATCGACTCCTCGCGGACAGGATCCAGTTCTCACGATCTGATCTGAAGCTGGCGCTGGCCATCCGCGGCGGCGTCAATCCGACCGACCGGCGCAGTCTCGAGAATCAACAGAAGATTGCCGAGGGCGCGCGGATCCTCGCACAGCAGCAGGAGACGCTCAACCGGCAGGCTCAGCAGATCGCATCCAACAGCACCCAGATAGAAGCGAACAACGAGAAGATGGTGGCGACCACCGGCGCGCTGGGCTCGCGCATCGGCAATCTCGACAACTACGACGTGGTCTCGACCGTCACGGTCTACTTCCGCAACGGAAGCGCCACGATCGCGCCGAAGTACCGAAAGCAGCTGCAGGAACTGGCCGCCCAGGCGACGACCGTCAACGGCTACGCGATCCAGGTGCAGGGCTTTGCCTCGGCCGTGGGTTCGTACGCGCTCAACCAGAGGTTGAGCCGGCAGCGCGCTGACAACGTCACGGCAATCCTGCAACAGGCCGGGGTCACGCCGACCAACGTCGTCGTGCCCGCCGCGATGGGCACCACCGGCCAGGTTGCCTCGAACAAGACCGCCAAGGGACAGGCCGAGAACCGCCGAACCGTCGTGAAGCTCCTCCAGAACAAGGGGATCAGCGAGCGGTAACCGTACGAGAAAAACGGAGAAGATGCGACTCGTCAAGTACCTGCACGTCGCAGTACTTGCGGCGGGCTGGTCCGGCACGGCGCTGGCCCAGACCGCCGCCGCACCCGGCCAGCCGCCGGCCACGACGACGCCGACAGTTGTCGGACCGATCTCAACGCACTTTACAGCGTCAGGCTTTGTCGGCTCTAACATTGGCGCGAGCGGGAACGCCGCCGTGCTCAACCA
>JBPYEE010000281.1:0-4473 GCA_051985095.1 Vicinamibacterales bacterium
GAGGATGAAGCCCATGGGGACGACTCAGTAACTATTCCCCGAGTTACGTGAACACGCGGTCGGCGCCTTCTGACTCAAACACCGCGCGAAATTGTCTGTGAACTTCCGGTCGTGATCGCGAATGACAAACCTATCGGTTGTGCGCGCTCGCCGAGCGTCAGTGCAACTTGTCGCGCTTGCCGAGCGAACCATGCTGCACTTGACCGTCGCTCGGTTCGTCCGCTACTGAGAGGAGGTGAACGACGACGGCGGCGTCGGAAACACAAACAACTCCGTCGTCATATCTCCATCAAGTGTGATCGTGCGCAGGTACTGATAGGTGTCGGCGTCGTAGAGGTCAATCGTGTTGCCCGCGACGTAGATATACAATACCTTGCCGTTCGAACTGGTCTTCAAACCCATCCGCGGCCGGCCTTTGAATTCCACACGGTTCGCCAGGCGGTGGTGTTCCAGATCGAATTTCCAGAACTCGTATCGGCCAATCTCGTCATACAGGCCGAAGGCCGTCTTCCGGTCGGGCGCCAACGTGAAACTGACCGGGGTAGCCGGACCCAACGCGAAGAAGTCGATTGACTTGGCGGCCAGGTTGACGCGGCCAACGCCCATGGTGCGCCGATGTTCGACCGGATCGGCTTCCGTGAAGATGGCCGTGTAGAACCCCGGTTCGTCGTTCATCACATCGCGCGGGCCGAACTCGAGCCGGCCGAAGCCGTCTTCGATCGGTTTCGAGAGGTCCCACTTGTCGACCTGGGTGAACGTGGTCGTGTCGTAAATCAACACGTCCTGATCGGTGAAGAGGTACATCACCTTCCCGTCCGGCGAAAACAGGATGTTCGCGTTCTGACGCTCCTCATTATTGGGCCACGGAATGGTCCGGGCAATCTTGTGCTGCGCGAGGTCGTATTGCACAAGCGTTGGCGCGCCGATCTCGAACCGATCAATGAGTTTCGTTGCCGATGAGGTCAACAGGATCAGGAACCGGTTCAACGGATCAGGCTCCAGGGTTCGGATCCGGACCTTCTTGTTGCCCTCGCTCAGCGTGAAGGCATCGACGGTTCGGCGAGCCGCAATGTCGACGATTTCGATTTTCTCCATCTGCGCTTCAACCGTGTAGAAGCGCTTACGATCGTGGGAGAGCGTCGTCCGTCGAGGGATCCCGGACTTGAAGGGAATGGACCCGACGAGCTTTTCCGTGGCCTCGTCGATGATCCAATACTGCTTCGGATACGTGCCGATGATCAGCGTCCCGTTCCCGGCCGAGACTTTCTTCTCGGCGGCCGCGGGGTTGACCCCGGACGTCGCGGCGGCAGCCAACGTGCAAACGGCAATGGCGCGGGCGAGGGTGTGCATAGGCGTTACGGGAAAATGAGATCGATCTTGCGCCAGTCTTTTTGCGCCGCCGCGCACTTTGCCGTCCAGTCAGGCGCGTGATTCAACTGGTCGGGCACCTGCGCCGGCCAGTAGCACCCGATGTGACAATCGAACAGGTCGCGCTCGACGGGCTGACAAAGGCCGGCCGTGCCACCCGTGCGATCCGCCTCCCACCCCGGCGAGAAGATGAGCGAGCAGCCCAGTGGAAAGTGCGGATTGGACGGGAGCCCGTTGCGCTGCAGTGCGACGACATCGTGCGTCGTGGCATCCGGTGGCGCCGGATCGGCCGCCGGGCCCCTCGCCGCCTGTTCAATCCGTCTGGCTTTGCGATTCACTGACCGGAGATGCGTCATGGTCGTCCTCGAATTGCGCGAAAAACGACGGATTCCGAACGGAGAGCTCCCCGTAAATCCGCAGGCAGACGTCAGTCCACCCACGAATCCACTCGCAGTAATGCAGGTTTGCATGGCCGGTATCGCCGTACCGGACGTGCGCTTCGTGATAGCACCCGCCCGAACACAAGGGCCGCGCCCAGCAGGCGGCACAATCCGTTTTGTTCGCGAGGTGGTGCTTGTCGAGAAAGGCCCGTTGCGCGTCACGGTCGATGCCGCCGGCCACCGTGCCGACCTTGTGAGCCCCGCTGCCGGCAAAGCGATGGCACAGGGCGACGTCGCCGTCGGTCGCGACACCCAGCAGCCCCAGGCCGGCGCCGCATGGATACGCCTTGCTGACCCCTTTGTGGAGCTCCTCGACCGTTTCCTTCACGTTCGAAAAGCCGTGGTGACGATTGGCCACCGAGGCCTCCAGAAACTCGTACGCGAGATCACGGAACTGGCCGAGCATCCGATCGTAGCCGTCCTCGGCAATCGCATGGTCGCGCGTCGCCGCCGTGGTGACCGGAGCGAATCCGACCTCCCAAAACCCCATCTCGTCGGTGAGGTGGCGGTAGATGCGGCGGACGTCCAGGTTCGCCGAGGTCAGGGTCACGCGGGCGCCGATCGGGCGGGTCCGGTGGCGCCGGAGCAGCTCGCGAATCTTCGGCGCAACGACGTCGTAGCTGCCGGCGCCGCCGTGAAACACTCGAAACTTGTCTTGCACCTCTTTCGGACCGTCAATCGAGATGGTCACCCCAATGCGCTGCTCGGCGAGGAACTCGATAATGTCCGGCCTCAGCAACGTGGCGTTCGTGGTCAGGCTGAAATCGACCGCCTTGCCGACTTCCGCGGCGCGGCGCCGCGCGTATTCGATCGTGCGGACGAGTACGGGGAAATTCAACAGCGTCTCGCCGCCAAAGAACGTGATGTGCGCCGTCGACCCGGCTTCGCGCAGCAGGAAGTCCACGCCCGCGCGCGCCGTCTGCTCCGTCATGAACTTCGGCTGGCGTCCGTGTTCGGTATCGACGATCTTGGCCTCACCGTACTCGTAGCAGTACGTGCAACTCAGGTTGCACTGATTGGTCACGTTCAGCACCATCGTGGTCAGGGGAAACGGCGTCAGGGGAATGACCCGCGGCGAGGGCGCCGAGGTAGCCGGCCGGTTCGCTCGGTCGATCGGCTGAATCGCCTGCACGCGCAGGAGCTCGGCAATCGTGTCGTCGACCTGATCGAAGCGCCGTAACTCCTCGCGCGTCTGCGGGCGGTCGCTGAGCGTCCGCAGCATGCGGTCCGCGGCGTCATCGAGTTCGAAGATCGCCGCGCTCGGGACGAGGTACACAAACGCCTTCCCCGCGGCCTCGAATCGATGATGTTCTCGCGCGGCCCACGCCGTCATTGGTTGCCCTCCGCGAACCAGTTCATGTACAGCGGCACCGTCACCAGTAGATGTGCGCGTCCCCGGATCGGTGTCGGATCCTTGAGCGCCGCAACCACCCACACGTCGCCCACATTGTCGCGATTCCCGGAGCGCTTGGGATTGGGACCATCGACATTCGGCGTGAACAGGCCGTGCTCGTCCACGGTCCCGACAAACTGCACGTCATCGTCGTTAAACGTCGCGGGGTACTCTTCGAGTGACCACGATACGTCGACGAGCCCAAGGTTCAGATCGTCAGCCGTGTCGGGCAGGCCATCCGGGCCGTTATTGATCCCCACCGCCTCGAATTGTTGCACCTGTTTCGGAAAAACCACGCCGCCGACTCGCGCCAAGCCGGCTTGCGGGACGACCTTAATCCGGTCGATGCGGTCGTACACGACAAACGCGGCGGGCCTCACCGTCCCTGCGATCGAGGCGTCGCGCGCGCCGATCGTGGCCGACCCCGTCACATCCACGTCGATCGACAACTCCTCCGGCCGGGCCGAGACGATCCGCGACACGTTGATGCCCTGGCCGAGGCCAATGTCAGCGGGACGGATCGTCACGGGCAGATTGGCGCCGAAGAATCGGACGTTTTGCGAGGCGGACCCGGCTTTGATGGCGGTGACGCTCGCGCCGAACACCACCGGTTCGGCCGCGAGGCGCGTTAGCGTCACGTCGATGCCGGTCTCGTCGTACGCGCCGGTGTACCAACGGCCCCACATCGTCTTCCAGTCGCGCTCGACGAACATCACCTCATGCCAGTCGTTCCCGCGACCGCGCCATTGATACCCGGTATAGATCACGGCTTTGCCGCTCCGCGATACGGTTTCGCCAGTGCGCGCAACGGTATAGCGAAGGTCGGTCGAAAACGCATCGGGCGCACCCGAATCGGCCGTGATGGTGAGTTGACCGTAAATGGCGCCCTTGCCTGTCTGGGCCCCGACGATCGCCCATCGGCCTGCCAGCTTCGGTGGTTGCATGGCCGCGGTCCACGCGGACCATTCGGCCGTGTGGAGCGGCAGGGTCTTTTCGAGGTGCTCCAGGGCTCGTTCAACGGGGTGCCGCGTGTCAGGCGGTCGCCCATCGGCGTTCCCATCCGGCTGCGTACTTCGCTGGCCCCCCCGTCCGCTGCCACGGCCCCCAGTTCGCATGAAGCCTTGACCACCGTTCATCGGCTGGTTGTCGACGAGCGGGTAATACCCGCGATGCATCGCCACGAGCAGTTGCCAGTCCTCCTTCGTGCGACGCTCACTCAAAACACGGCCGATGGAATGGCACGACGAACACAGGTTCGCCGTCGTCTCGTCC
>JBPYEE010000282.1:0-10529 GCA_051985095.1 Vicinamibacterales bacterium
CTATCGCGCGATGGGGAAGCGCGCGGTGTTCGGGTTGTACGTGCGGAACTTCTGGTCCGAGATCCTCCGGCATCGCCCCGCCGATGCCCAACACCTGGATGTGAGGGCCTGACGTGCCTGGATACGAACCGTTCTTGCTCTGTGATTTTCACGTGCACACGGAATGGAGCGACGGCCGTCTGCCGCTCCGCGACGTGGTCGATCTGTATGGCCGGACGCAGCGCTTCGACGTCGTTGCGATCACCGACCATATCCTGATGGAACGCGACCTGCTCGCGCGCGCCGGCAGGTTGATGTCGCTCGGCCGCCGCGAGTTCTCGGTGACACCGAAGCGGTTCGACGCGTACTTGCGCGACATCGAGATGGAAGCCCGGCGCGCCAAGCGTCTGTACGACCTGGTGGTGATTCCCGGTGCCGAGATCACCCAGAACCACATTCGCAGTAAACGCAACTCCCATATCATTGCCCTCGACATCAAGGAGTTCATCAGCGCGGATCAGCCGGCGGAAGACATCCTGAAAGCGATTCGTTGCCAGGGGGCCCTGAGCGTCGCCTGTCATCCGCATCACCGGACGACGACGCGGCTCGAGATCGGCACCAGTTACCTGTGGGACCATCGCAAGCGCCTGGCAGGTTTGGTCGACGTGTGGGAAGCGGCGAATCGGGACGATTTGTTTTCCGTCACCAGCCTGAAGCATTACCCGTACGTCGCAAACAGCGACTTTCACAAGGCCAAACACCTCTATTCCTGGAAGACGCTGGTGCGGGCCGAGAAGAACTGGCCCGCCATCGCTCGCGCGCTCCGCTCGAACGTCGATATTGCCCTCACCTTGTATCGCAACGGTTCCTGGGCCGCGTAGCCGCGTTACACTCTTGAAATATGCGCTGGGCCGCCATGATGGTGCTCGCATCGGTGGTGGTGTCGTCCTTTTCGGACACCGCCCCGTCCGCGCGTCCAGGGGCGCTCGGCGGCGGCGTCACGCTGCTGCCGAGCGGCTGGAAGATCGCGCCGGCCGGGCGCCACGTCCCGGTCGGGCATCTGCCGCTGTCGATTGTCGAGTCGGCTGATGGCCGCTCGCTGTTTGTCGCCTCGACTGGCTTCGAGCGTCCGGCGGTCGTCATCGTCGATCCCGACCAGCTGTATGTCCGAGGTTCGCTCATCCTCGATCATGCGTGGTTCGGGATGGCGTGGCATCCCGACGGCAGCCGGCTGTACGTCTCCGGCGCAGCGAACGGCACGGTTCACGAGTTGCTGTGGCGCGCGGGCGCGCTGACGCTCGGAACAGACTTCGTCGTCGGACGCCCGTTCGATAGCCCGCCGGTCGATGAGGATGACCCGTTGGTGGGGCGGAGCTTCATCGGCGGGGTTGCCGTGTCGCCCGACGCCGGCCGTTTGTTCGCGGTCGATGTCTCGGCTCAGACCCTGAGCGCCGTCGACCTTCACACCCGTCGAGTTGTGCGGAGCGTCCAGCTGCCGGCGGAACCGTACACGACGCTTGTCGCGCCGGATGGCGGCACGGTCTTCGTGTCGCTGTGGGGCGGCGCGAAGATCCTGCTGTTCGATGCGAGAACGCTCGACGCGCGCGGCGAGATCACCACCGGCGAGCATCCGAATGCGATGGCCCTGACGAAGGACGGCCGGCGGTTGTTCGTGGCCTGCGCGAACACGAATGCGGTGGCGGTCATCGACGTCGCCGCCCGCCGTGTCGTGGAACGGATCGGCGTCGCCATGTTTCCGGGGGCGCCGCCGGGATCGACCCCGAATTCGGTCAGCCTGTCGCCCTCCAATCAGCAGCTGCTCGTCGCCAACGCCGACACCAATGTCGTCGCGGTCGTCGATGTGTCGAAGCCGGCGGCCAGCGAACTGCTCGGCTTTATCCCGACCGGCTGGTATCCGACCTCTGCAATCTTCTCCCGCGACGGACGCCAGATCTTCATCTTGAGCGGCAAGGGGCTCACCTCGGCGCCGAACCCCCGGTTTGTCGCGGCCCGTGCGGCGATTCCCGGAGCCAATGCGCAGTATGCGGGCTCGATGCTGTCGGGGACCTTGTCAGCGCTGCCAGCGCCCGACCGCGCCGCGCTCCAGCGGCTGACCAGACTGGCCTACGAGATCACGGCGTACACGGACGACCATCGCGACTCGCCGGCAGGCGCGCCCGCCGCGTCCCCGATTCCCGGCCGCGTCGGCGATCCGTCGCCGATCAAGCATCTCTTCTACATCATTCGGGAGAACCGGACCTACGACCAGGTACTCGGCGATCTCGATCGCGGCAACGGCGATCCGACCCTGACCCTCTTCGGCGAAGAGGTGACGCCCAATGCGCACGCCCTCGCGCGCGAGTTCGGCGTTCTGGACAACTTCTACGTCAACGCAGAAGTCAGCTACGACGGGCACGAGTTCTCGACCGCCGCGTACGCGAGCGACGCGGTCGAAAAGCTCTGGCCGACCAACTACGCGCGCCGCGGCGCTCCCTACATCGCCGAAGGGGCCAGCGCCCGCCGCACCGCGTACGGCACGCTCGCCGCGCCGTTGAATGGCTACATCTGGGACGCCTGCGTTCGCGCGCACGTGAGCGTTCGCAGCTATGGCGAGTTCGCGAAATGGAGCGACGGGAGTCGCTCCGATCGGATCGCCGGGAAACTGAAAGCGTTGGCCGCCGTCCCCGGGCTCGAGGGGCGTGTGAACCCCGAGTACGCGCCCTGGGAGCTCGAAATTCCAGACAGCCGGCGCGTCGACGCCTGGCAACGTGAATTCGAGGGCTTGGACCGGACCCGGCAGGTGCCGGCGCTGTCGATCCTGCGGCTGCCGGGCGATCACACCAATGGCACCCGGACCGATCGGCCGACGCCGCGGGCGATGGTCGCCGAAAACGATCTGGCGCTCGGGCGGATCGTCGACACCATTTCACACAGCGGCGTCTGGACCGACTCGGCGATCTTTGTCGTCGAGGACGATGCGCAGAACGGGCCTGACCACGTCGACGCGCACCGCTCGATCGCGCTCGCCATCAGTCCATTCACCCGGCGGCACGTCGTCGACAGCACGATGTACACGACGGCGGGCGTGCTGCGGACGATGGAACTGGTGCTCGGCCTGCCGCCGATGAGCCACTACGATGCCTCGGCGACCCCGATGTACAACGCGTTCCAGTCAACGCCCGCGATGACGCCATTCGCCGCGCTGCCGGCGCGGATTTCGACGACCGAACGGAATCCGCCGGCGTCGTTTGGCGCCGAGGCCTCTCGACACATGGATTTCAGCGAGCCGGATCGCGCGCCCGAGCAGGAGCTGAACGAGATCCTGTGGCGGTCGATCAAGGGACCGTCCGCCACGGTGCCGCCGATCGTCCGCAGCGGATTCGTCCGCCAGTCGGCCGATCCCGATGGTGACGAGTGAACGGGTGCCTGCGACTTGCGCCGGACAGATTGTCGCCTTCTACCTCTTCGATGTGGCGGAGACCGTCGATCTGCGGCAGATCCCGTCGCTCGTCGGCGGACCCGCCGTCCCGCGTGGCTCGCTCCGAGGCCCGCTGCGCCGGCCTGCGTGCAGTACGACGAGCCGCCGCTGATGTTCGACGGCCGCGCCGTGGACATCCCCGAGCTCGACGGATTCCAGGTTCGCTGTCGCACCTGCGCCTACGGCGTCAGCTCCATCGCCCTCTCTCGCCACCCGCGGCCAGGTCCTCGAGCTCGTGCTCATCTTCCTGGACCTGGTGAAGCCCTGACCGCGTGGAGCCGCTCATGATCGCAATCGAGATTCGCGAACCCGGCGATCCGCATGTCCTGGTGGCCGTCGAACGGCCACGGCCGGACCCGGCCGCTGGCGAAGTGCTGATCAAGGTTGCCGCCGCCGGCGTGAACCGTCCCGATGTCTTTCAGCGCCGCGGCCGTTACCCGCCGCCGCCGGGCGCCTCGGACATCCCCGGCCTCGAGGTGGCGGGCACGATCCACCGCGTCGGTGAAGGCGCCGGCAACTGGCGACCCGGCGACGCCGTCTGCGCGCTCGTCGCCGGCGGGGGCTACGCGGAGTACTGTTCCGCCCCGGCAGGGCAGTGCCTGCCGCTCCCGCGCGGCGTCGACGTCGTCGCCGCCGCCGGCATTCCCGAGACCGTTTTCACCGTCTGGACGAACGTGTTCGACCGCGGACGCTTGCGCGCCGGCGAGTCGCTGCTCGTGCACGGCGGGTCGAGCGGCATCGGGACAACGGCGATTCAGCTCGCGCGCGCATTCGGCGCGCGCGTGTTCGCGACGGCGGGCTCGGCGGCGAAATGCGCCGCCTGCGAAGGGCTGGGTGCCGAACGCTGCATCAACTATCGGGAGGCCGATTTTGTCGATGTCATCAGCAAGGCGACCGCCGGCCGCGGCGTCGACCTCATCCTCGACATGGTCGGCGCCCCGTATTTCGCGCGTAACCTCCAGGCGCTGGCGCTCGAGGGGCGACTGGTCGAGATCGCGACGCTCGGCGGCGCCACCACCGAGCTGAACCTGCAGACCGTCATGCAGCGGCGCGTGACGATCACCGGCTCGACGCTGCGGGCGCGACCCATCGCCGAGAAGGCGGCGATCGCCTCCGCGGTCCACGCCCACGTCTGGCCGCTCTTCGAATCGGGCGCCGTCAGGCCCATTGTGTTCAGGACATTTCCGCTGCGCGAGGCGGCCGCGGCGCACGCGCTGATGGAAGCGAGCACCCATATCGGCAAGATCGTGCTCGTGACGGGTGAGTCGGCCGAGTGATTGCGACCCAGTCCGTCGTCGCCCTGCAGCACCGAAATTTCCGGCTGATCTGGGCCGGCCTGCTCGTGTCCTTTACCGGATCGATGATGCAGAATGCGGCGCTCCTCTGGCACGTGTCGCTGCTCGTGTCGCCGGAGAAGAAAGGCCTGGCGCTCGGCTTTGTCGGCCTGGTCCGCATCGTGCCCGTCGTGGTCTTTTCGATGATCGCCGGCGTTGTCGCCGATGTGTGGGATCGCCGCCGGTTGATGCTGGTCACGCAGACCGCGGCGGCGCTTGTCGCCCTCGCGCTTGCCGCGCTCGCGTTTGCCCACACCCGGAACGTGTGGCTGATCTACGGCCTGGCGGCGGCCGGCTCGGCCGTCGGCGCGTTCGATCTGCCGGCGCGCAACGCGCTCGTACCCACGCTTGTGCCGCGCGAACACCTGCCGAACGCGATCAGCCTGAACACGATCATGTTCCAGACGGCGTCGGTGGCCGGCCCGTCGCTGGGGGGCATCCTGATTGCCGTTGCCAGCGTGGGGGCGGCCTACGTCGCAAACGCGATTTCGTTTGGATTTGTCGTCATCGCGCTGCTCATGATGCGCGGCCTCCCGGAGCGCCAGGAGTCGGCACCCGGCGTGCGCGACGCCGTGTCGTGGCACGCGGCGCTCGAAGGGCTGCGGTTCGTGTTCGGCGCGCCGCTCATCCGGTCCACAATGCTGCTCGATTTCGTCGCCACCTTCTTTTCGTCGGCGATGGCGTTGCTGCCGATCTTCGCCCAGGACATCCTGCGTGTCGGCGCACGTGGCTACGGATGGCTGTACGCAGCGCCCGCGGTCGGGGCCGTGGCCATGAGCGCGGTCATGGTGCCGATGACCGAGCGGATTCGACGCCGGGGGCCGACGCTGCTGTGGGCCGTGGGGGCCTACGGGCTCGCAACGGCAGTCTTCGGCTACTCGCGATCCTTCTGGCTCACCTTCTCCTGCCTCGCGCTGACGGGCGCGACCGACACCGTCAGCATGATCATCCGCAACGTCATCCGGCAGCTCGAAACGCCCGACCGGCTGCGCGGCCGCATGACCGGCGTCAACATGGTCTTCTTCATGGGCGGCCCCCAGCTGGGCGAACTCGAGGCGGGCGCGGTCGCCAGCCTGTTCGGCGCGCCCTTCTCGGTCGTGAGCGGTGGCGTCGGGTGCCTCATCGCGACGACGTGGGTCGCCGCCACGACCCCGGCGCTCCGGCGCTACCACAAATGACGGTGATCGGTCTGATCTCCGACACGCACGGCCTCCTGCGTCCCGAGATCCGTCAAGTCTTCAGCGGCGTCGACCTGATTCTGCATGCCGGAGACGTCGGCGGCGCCACGGTGCTGGCAGGGCTCAGCGCCATCGCGCCGACGCTCGCCGTGTACGGCAACGTGGATGACCGTCACGATCCGGCTCTGACCGCTGAACGCAGCCTGACGATCGAGGAGGTGACCATCCACGTCAGCCACGGGCACGAGCTCGGCCGGCCGACGCCCGCACTCGTTCTCGCGCGCTACGCCGGTGATGTGCTGATGTTCGGGCATACACACCGCGCCGTCATGATCCGCAGCGACGACGATCGGCTCGTGCTGAATCCAGGCGCGGCCGGACCGCGCCGCTTCAACCTTCAGCCGAGCGTCGCGCGGTTGACGATTACTCGACGCACGCCGACGGTCGAATTCGTTGCGCTGGCGTGACACGCAACCGGCCGACCGCGAGAACGCAGCGGCTACTGAGGAGTGAATTCGACCGTAATCTCCGGCTCGAGATTGATCTTCAGGCCCGGCGCCCCCTGCACGATCGTCCGGACCTCGTCGCGCGTCTTCGCCGCCTGGAGCCGCGGCACGAACGTCGGGTCGCCGAGCATGCGATCGAGATCGACTTCGAGCAGCGTCACGCGCTGGCCTTCGACGTACGGGCTGCTGGTGCGGACCAGGGATCCGAGCGGCTCCACCGCCACGACCAGGTGGGCCCCGGCCAGCATCCCGCGCAGCGACTGCAGCTGCTCGATCACGGCAGGATTGATCCCGCCGGCGCCGTCAGGGCCGGCAAACAGGGCCGGCGGCGGCACGACGATGTGCAGGACGGCGTTGCCGTTGGGTTCGCGCGTCAGCGCGAGCGTAATGGCCGGCGCGTCGGTGCTGAGGCCCGGCGTCTGGATCGAGACGCCGCCGGGCGCCGGGGGTTGCTCGCTGACGCGCAACTGCGACACGTCATTGAACGAATAGGTCGAGTCGCGTCCTTCGCCTTCGTCATTACTGATGCGATTCGACGACACGAGCGCGACGCCCGGACCGAGTGCGCTGGCGAGTGCCCGTGCCTGCTCCTCCGAGAGTGGATCGAGCGTAGCGCGACCGCCGCCGAGCGACGCGAACGACCGCAGCTGCGCCAGCGCGGCTTTCTTGACGATCGTTCGCTGCTGCAGCGTTCCCGCCCCGGTGCCGCCGACGCGCAGCAGGGTCGAGGATTCAAAGCACGCGCTGCTCGAGACAGCCGCCGCGACGACCAACCAGGAAATGAGGCGTTCAGACGGGCGCCAAAGCATGCTCCAACATGCCATAGAATTCAGCGCCATGACGAAAGGATTGCTCGTTCGGCTGTCAGTCGCCACCTCGACCGCGTTCGTGAGCCTCTCGGCGCAGCCGGCGCCGACGCCCGTCGCAAAGGATGTGACGGTCCTCGGATTCAAACTCCACTATCTCGGGGCGGGCCGTGGCCAACCGCTCGTACTCCTGCATGGGCTTGGCGGCGACGGATCGCGATGGTCGCCGAACATCGGGCCGCTCGCGCGCGATTTTCACGTGTTCGCGCTCGACCAAATCGGCTTCGGCCAGTCCGACAAGCCCCTGGCGAACTATCACACCGGGATGCTCGCCGAATTCCTGGTCGACTTCCTGAAAGCGGTCAACGTCGACCGGGCCTCGCTCGTCGGCAATTCGATGGGCGCCTCGGTGGCCCTTTACACCGCTGTGCGCTTTCCCCGGGCGGTCGACAAGATCGTTCTCGCCGATGGCGGGGGCTTCCGGCCGACCGCAGCGGGCCGGGGCACAAGCGCCGGCGTGGCCGGTCGCGACGCCATGGCCGGCGGCGCACCGGCCGACGCGGCCGCGCGGCGTCGGCAGCTGCAGAACAGCGTCACCCGGGACGAAACGCGGGAGTTTTTCCGGATCCTGTTCCACGACAAGAGCCTGGTGACCGACCGGATGGTCGACGATCAGCTCGCGATGCGCCTGCGGTCCGCCTTCACGATCACCAAAATGCAGGAAGCGGGCGAGAAAGGTCTCGGCAGCCTCACCGAGGCCGAAGTGCACGAGGTCAAAGCCCCGACGCTGATCCTGTGGGGAAAGTACGACGAGCTCGCCAACCCTGCGGGCGCCGACCGGCTCGCAAACACAATTCCGGGATCGAAAAAGGTGATTGTCGATGACTGTGGCCACATGCCGCAGCTCGAGAAAGCAGACATCTTCAACCGGGTCGTCCGCGACTTCCTCATGGGCGAGGGCCGGACGACCCAGCCGTGACACCGGTCGCCGACGCCCACCGGCCGATCCGCCGTTTGCGGCCCGGCGTCGCGCTGAACCGCGCGCTGTCGAAGCTTGGCATTCTGTCGCGGGCCCAGGCGACTGAGGCGATTCGATCCGGCCGAGTCCAGGTCGACGGGCGCCGCGTCACCGATCCGTTTCACCGGATCGTGCCCGAACAGGTTGAGATCGCGCTCGACGCGGCGCCACGGCGGCGCGCCGCGTGGCGAACGATTCTGTTCCACAAACCGCGCGGAGTCGTCACGACACGGCATGATCCCGAGCGGCGCCCGACGGTGTACGACACGCTGGCGGCCGAGGGCCAGGGCCTGGTCACCGCGGGGCGTCTCGACTTCGCGTCGAGCGGCCTGCTGCTGCTCACGACCGACACACAGTTTGCACACTGGTTGACCGATCCGGCGACGGGATTGCGTCGCGTGTACCTCGTGACGGTGCGCGGCGTTGTGACGCCGGCCACGGCCGCAGACATGGACGGCGTGACGATCAGGAAGGCCTCGCGGCGCGAGACCCATCTGGTTGTTGAGCTCCGGCAGGGGCGCAACCGCGAGATACGGAGGATGTTTGCCGCAATCGGGCGTGAGGTTACACGCCTGAAGCGTGTCGAGTTCGGCGGGCTCGCGTTGGGAAACCTCGCGCCCGGCCAATGGCGCGACGTCCCGCTCAGCGAAGTCCGCGCGCGGTTTCCGACGGCTGCGATCCGGCGCTCGCGCGCCCGCTGACGCGATATGATTTCCGGATGGATCTGACCGCGCCCGCCGAAGCGACAGCGGCACCCCAGTTGCGCGACCGCACCGAGATTGCGGATCGATTCAAGTGGAACCTCACGCACATCTTTCCGGACTGGAGCCGTTGGCAGGCGGCATACGGCCAGCTCGAACAGCAGATCGCGGCCTACGCGGCGCTGCAGGGAACGCTTGCCGCCGGTCCGGACCGTCTGTTGGCGGCGATGCGGCTGTCCGACGAGATCGGGCAGCTCACCTACAAGGTGTGGTACTTCGCCTCGCTGAAGTACGACGAGGATCAGCGTGACAACCAGGTCAATGCCAGACGCCAGCAGGTCCAGATCTTGTTCGCCAAGGCAAGTCAGGCCAGTGCCTGGTTCAATCCGGAGCTCCTGAAGATCCCGCTCCCCACGGTTCAGCAGTGGATGCAGGCAGACGCCGCGCTCGCCGTCTACCGCTTCGCCATCGAGGATCTGTACCGTCAGCAGGAGCACGTGCTCGACGACAAAGGGGAGCACCTGATGTCTCTGTCGAGCCGTTTTTCTTCGTCGCCGTACGACGCGTACGCCGCGTTGTCGACCGCGGATCTCAAGCATCCCACCATCAAGCTGCCGGCATCGGGTGCAGAAACGACACTGACCTACGGGCAGTACCGCGCCATTCTTGCCACCAACCGCGATCAGCGCGATCGCGGCGCCGCGTTTGCCGAGTATCACAAGGTATTTGAGGCGAACGCGAATACCTACGCATCGCTCTACAACAGCGTCCTGCAGCGCGACTGGTTTCACGCCGAAGCGCGCGGCTACAAGACCACGCTCGACGCGGCGCTGCACGGCAACAATATCCCCCCGGCGGTTGTCGAGAATCTCATCGAGACGACGAAGGCGGGCACCGAACCGCTCCGCCGTTATCATCGCCTCCGGAAGCGCGTCCTCGGCCTGGAGACCTATCACACCTACGACACGACGATTCCGCTCGTAGACTTCGATCGCCACTACCCGTACGGGGACGTGCTCGAGTGGCTGCCCGCCTCCGTGGCGCCCCTCGGCGACGAGTACCGGGAGCAGCTGCAACAGGTCTTGTTCGGCGATTGGATTGATGTGTACGAGAATGCCGGAAAGCGCAGCGGCGCTTATTCGGCGCCGGTCTACGGCGTTCACCCGTACATGCTGCTCAATTACAACGACACGCTGGATGCCGTCTTCACGCTGGCGCACGAGATGGGCCACTCGATGCATACGCTGCTGTCGAATGCGCACCAGCCGTTTGTCTACTCTGCCTACACGATCTTCGTCGCCGAGGTGCCGTCGACGCTGAGCGAAGCCCTGTTCCTCGAATACATGCTCGATCGGGCGACCGATGACCGCGAGCGGATCGTCCTGCTGCAGCACGCCATCGACGGCATCGTGGCCACCTTCTACACGCAGGTACTGTTCGCCGATTTCGAGCTGCAGGCACACCGGCTCGTCGAAGCGGGCCGGCCGGTCACGTCCGACATTCTCGCCGAGATCTACTTCAATCTGCTG
>JBPYEE010000283.1:0-3404 GCA_051985095.1 Vicinamibacterales bacterium
CTGAGTCAATTTCGACGACTACGCGTCCGTTACGACAGACGCGCCGACATCCGCGAAGCGTTTCTTTCATTGGGCTGTGCGCTGATCTGCTGGCAATCTTTGCGAAAGAGGTGACGACGGAGTAAGCCGCGGCAGCTTTCGCCGTTGCCGCGAACGGGATCGCTCGCTACAATCGCGCGGACCTGTGCTGCTGTCCACTGGCACTCGCCTCGGCCCCTATGAAATCCTCGCGCCGCTCGGCACCGGCGGCATGGGCGAGGTCTACCGCGCAAAGGACACCAAGCTCGGTCGTGAGGTCGCAATCAAAGTCCTGCCCGAGGCCTTCACCACCGATCCCGACCGCGTGGCGCGCTTCCGGCGCGAAGCGCAGACCCTCGCCGCACTGAATCATTCGCACATTGCTGCCATCTACGGTCTGGAAGAGATCGGGGCGTCGCGATTCCTGGTGATGGAACTGGTCGACGGGGAGTCTTTAGCGGAGCGGTTGAAAGGCCGTCCCCTTCCAGTCGTCGAAGCGATCGCCATCGCCCGCCAACTCGTCGACGCGCTCGAAGCGGCTCACGACAAAGGCATCGTTCACCGCGACTTGAAACCCGCCAACATTATGCTCACGCAGGATGGGCAGGTGAAGGTGCTCGACTTCGGACTGGCGAAGCTCGAGCCGGGAGCGCCGAACGGATCTGGCGGGTCCGGAGGTGCCGGCGGCTTGACGGATTCGCCGACGCTGACCTTCGCGGGAACGCAGGTCGGCGTCATTCTCGGCACCGCTGCGTATATGAGCCCCGAGCAGACGCGGGGGCGAGCCGCCGACAAGCGCAGCGATGTCTGGGCCTTTGGCTGCGTGCTGTACGAGATGTTGACGGGCAGGCGCGCGTTCGAAGGCGACGACGTCAGCGACACGCTCGCCGCGATTCTGAAGGACCAGCCTGACTGGAACGCCTTTCCGCCGGACGTGCCCGCGCACGTGCGCACCATCGTTGCGCGTTGTCTCGAAAAGCATCGCCCGACGCGCGTGCCCGACCTCGCCGTGGTGCGCTTTCTGCTCGACTCGCCGCCAGTTGCAATCGAGGACGCCACGAGCGCCCGCCGTTCACAACGGCCCGCCGTGGTCGCGATGCTCGGCGCTGCGCTCGCGGTCGGGGTGGGCCTTGGGCTCGTCGGTTCGCGGCTGACGCGCGGATCATCGTCGCCTGAGGCGATAACCTTTTCCATCCCCCTCCCACCGGGTACGGGGCTCGCCGGCGAGGTGCGGGCTCTATCGCCCGATGGCCGGATGCTTGCCATGGTTAGGCGTTTCTCGCCAGACGCGCCAAGCCAGATCATCCTTCGTCGCATGGATCGCCTCGACTGGAAGCCCATAAGCGGCACCGAGGGCGCCTGGACCATCTTCTGGTCGCCGGACAGCCGCCAACTGGGATTCCACTCGCTGGCTGAGCGCAGACTGAAACGGGTCGACGTAGCGGGCGGTGTGCCGCAGACGATTTGCGCCGCAGGGGTTGGACCGCCGATCGGCGGCGCCACGTGGAGTGCCGACGGCACAATCGTCTTCGTCGAATCGCGGGACAACCCGGGGTCCGCAGTCCGCAAGGTCAGCGCAAGCGGCGGCGAGCCGGTCGCTGTCGAGCTCGCCGCCGTGCCGGGCGAGATCAGCCGGCTGTGGCCGTCGTTCCTGCCCGATGGCCGTCATTTTTTGTATCTGAGCTTGGCCGCCGAGGGCAAAGCGACCGAGATTCGCGTCGCGTCGGTCGACGGGGGCCCGAGCAGCCACGTGGCGACCGCCGACTCGATGGCGCTCTACGCGTCGGCCTCTGGGCACCTGCTGTTCGTCCGGGGTTCCACGCTCATGGCACAGCCGTTCGATCAACGGACGTTCCGCGTGTCGGGAGATCCGACTCCGGTGGGCTCGGGCGTCGGCGTCACGCAGTTCGGTTACGGTAGCTTCTCTTCGTCGGCGACGGGTGTCCTGACGTACTGGTCGAGTGTTGTGGGCCAGACACGTTTGATGTGGCGGTCGCGATCCGGCGCTGACACCGAAGTGTCTCTCACGCCGGGCATCTATCGCGGATTCGATCTGTCACCAGACGACAAATACGCGCTCGTCCACATCCATGAGCCGAGATCCTCCGGCGGCAATCTGTGGCTTCTCGATTTGGCACGAAAGATCCCGTCGCGGTTTACCGAACAGCCTCGACACGATTTCGCGCCGATCTGGTCGCCCGACGGGACGCGCGCGGTCTTCACCTCGACGGATGCTGCTTCGGCGGGACTGTATATCAAGGATTTGAAGGCCGACAGCCGGCCGACGCTGCTCGTGAAGCTCTCCGGCACGAATGCGATCGCCCGAAGCTGGTCGGCAGACGGACGGTGGATCATGCTGGAGCAGCGGTCCGCCAGCGGGAATGCCGATCTGGCCGCGCTGCCCGTCGCCGCGCCCGACCGGCCGGTCGCGGTGGCAGACAGCCGCTTCAACGAACAGCACGGAGACTTCTCGCCGGACGCGCGCTGGGTCGCGTACGAGTCGGACGAATCGGGCCGGTCCGAGATCTACGTCCAGTCGTTTCCGGGCCGCGACGTCCATGTGCGTGTCACCGTCGGCGGCGGCTTCGAGCCGCGTTGGAGCGGCGATGGCAGGACCGTGTACTTCATCAGTCTCGATGGCAGGCTGATGAGCGTTCCGATGACGTTTTCGAAGAGGCCTGAGGCGGGAACCGCGACGGCACTATTCCCGATTCTGTTAAGTCCGGGTGCCGATTCGACGAATCGGTATCGCGTATCCCACGGCGGCCAGAGGTTTCTGGTCTTCTCCGACGCCGGAGTCGAAACGCCGACGACGACGGTGACTGTGAACTGGGTGGCTGCACTGAAATGATCCTTCACCTTCGACGTCAACCGTCTCACTTCATCGGGTCTCGCGCGGGTTAACGGTGGGTGGAGTTTTGTTACAACCTACGAACCAGAAGGTCGCAAGTTCGAGTGACGGGCTCGCCAATGAAATCACTAGCAAGAGTGCACGCGTCCGACGGTGCGATGCAAGGAATGGTCCGTGACTGCCTGATTTGACGACGAGGAGCCCGAGGAATAAGGCCGTCACGAATCGTGTCGAAGTGTGGGCGCAATCACCGTTGAGGATCGAGAAAATCGTCAGGACCGCTGCTCAAAGTCTCTCCTGCACAACCGCACAGGGTAGCCGTTCAGATCCTTCGTGAGCACGCTCTTGCCAGTGGCATCGGGTTTCGCGTCAAGGCCGTGGCGCTTCAGCTCCGCCGACACGCGATCGGCGTCCCAGTTGGCGAGCGTCCACGCAAACTGATCGACAACCGGCATCCGGCTCGCGTCCGCGTTATTTCGTACCGCCATGAACGCATCGCCGAACCACAGATACGCCTGCTTGCCGTCATCGTTGG
>JBPYEE010000284.1:0-4998 GCA_051985095.1 Vicinamibacterales bacterium
TCGGCTCGGCGATCTGGGCAAGGACCAGGCGCTCCCGGAACTCTGGGTGCACTTCGAGCAGCCGCTCGACCGCTCGAACTTTTTCGTCGAGACCCTTTGTGTAATCCATGCGATCGACACCGACAACCAGGCGGATGTCCGGCGGCAATCCCAGCTGCCGTCGAACATCCGCCCGACACGTGTCGGCAGACGGCGATCGACACGCCCACCGGCTCGGCCATTCGACCGACACCGGGTACGTGCGAACTACCGTTTGTCGATCGCCGTAGGTGATGAGATTTCGCCTACGGTCGATCTGGACGTCGAGCGAACACTCGACTGTGTCGATAAAATTCTGACAATCCTCCGACGTCTGGAATCCGACGATCGAGCTGCCGAGCAGGCCCTGGAGCAGTTGCCGGCTCCACGGACAGATTGCATGGTCACGCGGATGCGGCCACGGGATATGCCAGAACGTGACGATGGTGCTGAGTGGGAGGCGCTCGCGAATGGCCTGCGGCGCCAGCGCGAAGTGATAATCTTGGACCAGGACAAAGGGCCAATGAGTTTCCACCTCTTCGCACACGGCCTCAGCGAATCGCGCGTTGACGGCCTCGTACATTTTGAAGTCTTCAGTTCGGAAGATCGGCTGCACGTGCGCGCGGTGACACAGGGGCCAGAGGCCTTCGTTCGCAAATCCGTCGTAGTAGCCGCGCTCTTCCTCCGCGTCGAGCCACACGCGCCGGAGCCGGTACAACGGATTGGCGGGCGGCACGTGCAGGCCGTCCCGCCTATCGACGACAGCCTGGTCGGCGGTCCCAGACCCGTGTGCAACCCATACGCCGGAGCAGGCCTGGATCAGCGGTTCCAACGCGGTCACGAGTCCCCCGCTCGATCGCGTGACGATCACGCCGCCGTCCGCCGCGCGATCGTGACGGAAGGGCTCCCGGTTGGCGAGCACGACGATCGATTCGCCGCGGAATGAGGTCGCCAATGAGGTTCGCAACCGTTCTGCGGTCCACGGTCGACCGCGATTCGGCTCTCGTGGTCTCAGCATCTCGCCTCCCGACGCAATTGGTGCTCGGCCTAGTAGACCGCGGCGGGCGAGCGCGAACTATCCGGTAAACAACGGACCCAGGCGATTTTTACGGGGGAGCGACACCGGGGATTTCGCGCGCGTCGATTCCTCGGACTGGTTCAGCTCTCCCCGATTGGCAGGATGCCGTCGGGTACCTGAGCGGGTTAATCTTGAATACTGGATTCCGGAGGGACCGGAGATTCGTCATGCGGTTCAGAACATGGTACGTGGCGGCGCTCGGACTCGGGGGACTCCTGCTACTGATCGCCGTGTCGATGCTGGCCGCATCGCGCAGGGCCCAGGAGATCTATGTCCAACTCGACCAACTCAACAAGCATCATCGCGAGGTGGACACCAAACTTCGCCGTCTGCGAGCCGACGTGAATCTGTCTGGCATTTTCGTACGCGACTACCTCCTGGATATTTCCCGCGAGCATGCGCCAGAGTACCGTGAGCGCCTCACGGAGTTCCGGAAGACTAACATGGCCACGGTCGCGGAACTGCGCGCGCTTGCGGAACTCGACCAGGATCAAATTCGAAGGCTCGAGGCCAGCCTCGACGATTATTGGAAGACGTTCGATCCCCTGTTCGATTGGACCGCGACCGAGAAGATCTTTCGGAGCGCCAGCTTCTTACGCCGCGAAGTGGTACCACGGCGTGAGGCCGCATTGGCCATTGCGCAACAGATCGAGGAACTCAATAACGCGAACCTCGCTGAGCAACGCGCCGAAGTAACCCGAAACGAGGCCACATTCCGCAATGACCTCCGCCGGCTGCAGGGGCAGAGTCTGCTGCTCGGCCTCATCGTCGCCCTCACGGTGGTCCTCCGGCTGCGCGTCCTCGAGCGCCGTTCCGACGAGCAGCGGGCGATCGCTGAAGACGCCGAGCACCAGATGCGGCGGCTCTCACAGCAACTGGTCGCCACCCAGGAGGAAGAGCGTAAGCGCCTCTCGCGTGAGCTCCACGACCATGTCGCGCAGGTCCTCACCGGATTACGGATGGAGCTTGGTCGAATCGAGCGAACAAAGGGACGTGTCGATGTTCAGGTTGTCGCAGCGGTGGCCGAAGCGAAAACACTTGTCGACAACATGTTCGGAACCGTTCGCGACCTCGCGCTCGGCCTTCGGCCCAGCATGCTTGACGACTTCGGTCTTCAGCCGGCCCTCGAGTGGCACGTGCGGGATTTCACCGCTCGGTATGACATGAACGCCGAATTGCACACAGACGGAGACTTCTCCGCGTTACCGGAGGCGTATCGGACTTGCGTGTATCGCGCCGTCCAGGAGGCGCTGACCAACAGTGTCCGCCATGCCAAGGCATCGTCGATCAAGGTGAACGTCACGGGTCACGGCGATCGTCTCGACGTGTCGGTCAACGATGATGGTGTCGGGATTGATCCGGCCCGTCGTCGCAGCGGTCTTGGTCTGAGGGGAATCGAAGAGCGCGTCAAGGAGCTGCACGGCACCATGACGATCGGCAGAGGCGTGAGCGGCGGAACGACGTTAGCGATCCGTTTGCCTTTGCCAGTCGGTGCCATGGAGGTGCCGAGTGCGCGTGCTGCTGGCTGATGACCATGGCATCGTACGCCGCGGGTTGAGGAGTCTCTTGGAAGAGGCGGGCCACTCAGTCGTGGCAGAAGCGGCCGACGGCCTGGATGCCATTCGGCTGAGTGAGGAGTACCGTCCGGACCTGCTCATTCTCGACATCGCGATGCCAAAACTGAACGGTATCGAGGTCGCGGCTCGCGCGCAGAAGCTCGATCATCCGCCCGGCGTGATCATGCTCAGCATGCACGCGGACGAGTCGTACATCCTCCGTGCCCTCGCGGCAGGGGCCCGCGCGTACCTGCTAAAAAGTGCCACCGACGAGGATCTCCTGCCCGCGATCCGCGCCGTGGCCGCCGGCAAACCGTTCTTCAGCCCGGGGGTCACGGCCGTGCTCGTCGAAGACTATATGCGTACCCTGAAAACGCGTGGCCTGACCGATTCGTTTCATCTGCTCACGGATCGTGAAAAGGAGGTACTCCAGCTGCTGGCGGAGGGACGCTCGAACAAGGAAGTGGCCACGCTGCTTGACGTGGGTCTGTCAACCGTTGAAACGCATCGAGCGAATCTGATGCAGAAACTCAATCTGCATAACACCGCCGAGATTGTGCTGTATGCCTTTCGAAAAGGAATAATCGCTTAGATTAGGTTCAAGCGCATTTCAAAAGTAGGTTACCGGTTTCAAGAAGTTCCAACAGATGAATGAGCACGCGAGCACGAGAATCCCTTGTGTACACACGCCCGACGTTCATACCGCATGTTGAGACGACGAAATTGATGGCGTAATGGCCAATTATTCGATCGACGCCACAACGGGATCTCTGCGGGAATTGAGGGCCTCGGCGCTGCCCGATGGTTCAAGGACTGAGTCGCTGGTGAACCGGCGTACAGTACTTTCACGCTGCGTAGTCAATCATCACGAAGCGGTCAGCCCTACACGGCGCGCCTGACTCGCGGATCCTGTCGGTCTCATAGCAGACGCCGCGCCAGCCTAAGCCGCGCGTCGATGGTAGTACTTCAAGAGACCGCCACCGGCACCCTGTGCGCGTCCGGCGCGGTCGCGCAGGTGGTGTGTTCCTTGCACAATCCCTTTCGACAAGCGCCGGGCGCCCGTCGTGGTTGAGCCGGTGACTTCCCCAGGGTTGCCCCGCCGCCGCCCTCTGATCCGATACACGTCGATTGTTGGGAGGATCGATGGCCGAGGCAATGGTGATGACGGGCGGGAACGATTTGCCGCGCAATTTCGCCAATTTCGCACCGCTGACGCCACTGACGTTCATCGATTGGAGCGCTCATGCCTGTCCGCACCGGACCGCGGTGGTTCATGGGGCGCGTCGCTTCAGTTGGCGAGAGACGTACGATCGATGTCGCCGCCTCGCTTCAGCACTGGCCCGGTGCGGCATCGGCGCCGGCGACACGGTTGCCGCGATGTTGTCGAACACCCCGGAAATGTACGAGTGTCACTTCGGGGTGCCGATGATCGGTGCCGTTCTCAATACGCTGAACACGCGGCTCGACCGTGACGCGATCGCCTTCATGCTCGAGCATGGCGAAGCGAAGGTCATCATTGTCGATCGCGAGTTTTCCGGCACACTGGCTTCGGCGCTGCAGAAGATCGGCCGCCAGATGATCGTTGTCGATGTCGACGATCCCGAGTATACGGGCGAAGGGGGGCGCATCGGCGACATCGAGTACGAAGCGTTGCTGGCTACCGGCGATCCCGGCTACGCCTGGCGCCCGCCGGCCGACGAGTGGAGCTCGATAACGCTCAGTTATACGTCCGGTACGACAGGCAACCCGAAAGGCGTCGTCTACAGTCACCGCGGCGCATACCTGAACGCTCTTGCCGACATCGTCACGTGGAGCATGCCCCGGCACGCCGTTTATCTCTGGACGCTGCCGATGTTCCATTGCAACGGTTGGTGCTTTCCGTGGGCAGTCGCCGCCCTCGCTGGGACGAACGTGTGCCTGCGGAGAATTGATGCGTCGAAGATCTTTGCCTTGATGGCCGAGCACCGCGTGACGCACTACTGCGGTGCTCCGATCGTTCACAACACTCTGGCGAACACGCCGCCGGAGTCACGGCCCCTACTCACGCATCGGGTACATGGTCTCGTTGCCGGAGCCGCTCCGCCGCCTGCGACATTTGCCGCAATGGAGCGGATGGGCGTCGAGCTGACGCACGTCTACGGCCTGACCGAGGTGTACGGTCCGGCGACTGTCTGCGTCAGGCAGGCTGAATGGGACACCTTGACCGCGGAGGAACGCGCGGTGCTCAATGCCCGGCAGGGCGTGCGTTACGTTCTGGAGGAGGATGTCTCCGTTCTCGATCCGGAAACGCTTGAACCGGTTCTGTGGGATGGTGAAACGATCGGCGAGATCATGTTCCGCGGCAAC
>JBPYEE010000285.1:0-5976 GCA_051985095.1 Vicinamibacterales bacterium
GACAAACGGCGGTCAACCAATTTCGTTGGCGATTGCAGGTCACAGGAACACCGAGCCGGTCGTAATTTGTCACGACCCGTCCGCTTTTCGGTGCGAGGAATTGCACTGGCCCTTGAACTCTGGCTCAACCTACTTCTGGCATGTCAGCGTCGGGAATACACGAGCGTTCAGTTCGGCCTTTACATTCGCGATCGTAGATCCCTGACGCGCCCGATGGCCGTTCGTTCGTCACCTCGATTGGTATGTTCGGGAAAAAGAGCTACGAGCCGGTTACCTCGAGCAGCGGTCCGTGAGGGAAGAAGTTGCGAAAACCGTCCTTTACGGCGCTCCATCTTCCTAAGACGTTGATCAGTCGCGGCTTACGGAAGGACCAAAATTGCGTTATCGAACAGCCACACGATCGGCTGACCGCTGCACGTGCCATCAGCGGCTCCTCGCGGTGGGTCGGGAACGGACTAAACGCGGGACGTCACTCGATCAGTTCGATTTGGGCGCTGTGCCCTGGCGCTTTGGCGAGCGGCGTGTCACATGTGACGATCGGCGCATCGAGCGCTTCTGCCAGAACGACGTACGTGGCGTCGTATGCGGTGACGTTCTCGCGCAACTTCCATGCGCGAGTCAGCAGATCGAGATGGGCGTGGCGGTGGAGATCGAGATCGGCCAGGTCCGTAATCGCTTCGGCGGCCCGGTCGGGTGGCACCTCGCCTGCGCGTACGAGTCGTCGGAGACCCCGCGTCACTTCAACATCCACCAGGTGCGGCACGTGGAACTCGTCTCTGGCTCGAAAGAGACGGGCTTCGACTCTGGTACCGAGCGGAGTCTGGAGGAGAAACTCAAGTAGCGCCGAGGCGTCGACGACGATCACGCGGACTCGCGCTCCTCGCGGATGACCACTGCGGCGGGCGTCTTCAGCGTCACGCGTTTTCTGCTGTGGATTCTGGTCAGCATCTCATCACGCGTAGGCCGCGCCGCCAACCGTTCAAGTTCGGCCAGGAGGTAGTCGGAGAGGGTCTGGCCTGATTCCACCGCGCGGACCTTTAGCTTGCGGTGCAGCGCGTCTGGCACATTCCTGACTTGGACCATCTTTGACATGTGATGAGCATGCGCGCATGCTGATCACATGTCAAGCCTCAAGCTCGCACGGGCCATTTTCGAGACGCGAGGAACTCCTGCGGTTTCGATTAACCAGTTGCGAAAACCGTCCCTTACGGCGCGCTTCCTCACAATTTGGATGCCCCGATCCAACCAGCGCCGGGGACGGCCACTGTCGTCCGCTCTCGACGAGTGTGTGGCAGCCAGTCATCTTCACCCAAGCGAAGCTGCTTTGACGGATTTCGCGGACGTTGGGTCTTGCCGGTCAAATCAACGTTGATGTGCAGGCGTCGGCCGACCTCACCGAGGTTCGCATCGATCGAAGGCTCTTCGCGCGCGTTGACGACGAGGTCGGGAGGTAGGAGGGCTCGGGTACCATGGTGACGGTTACGCTGGACGCGGACTCGACATAGCGCCGCGGACGCGAGGTCGCGACTCATTCCGAAAGGCACGCCATGGACAACGACAAAGAGACTAGCCGGTATCGGTCCCAGAACGCGCTTCGGCCTGGTTTGATGTGGCTCGCCATTCTCTTTCCGCTCGCGGTCACATTTTCGCTGGCGTTTGAGGCCTTGCAGCCGCCCAGCGCGCCGCGGCAAGCGGCGGCGACGCCCAAGATCGTCTCGGCAGCGAACTCCTTCCTTGCCACTCTCAGCCAGGCAGAGCGGGCGAAATGCACGTTTGCCTTCGGCAGCAGCCAGCGCACGGGCTGGTCCAACCTTCCAACCGGAATCTTTCAGCGCAATGGCTTGCGTTTCGGCGATTTGACGACACGCCAGCGTGAGGCTGCGCTCGCGCTCGTAGCCGCCGCTTTGAGTCGAGACGGCTATCAAAAGATCATGAACATTATGAACGGTGACGAAGTCCTGAAGAATGCTGGTGGTGGCCGGACTGGTGGTCGTCAGGGCGCCGCTGGCGGTGGAGGGAGGGGAACGCCTGGCGGGCGGGGAGCTCCAGGTCCTATCCGGTTCGGCCTCGACGAGTACTACATCGCGCTGCTCGGCACCCCTTCGGTGACGACGCCGTGGATGATTCAGTTTGGCGGGCATCACCTTGCCATCAACGTGACACTTGCCGGAGCCAACAACGTGATGACACCGAGCCTGCCCGCCGCTCAGCCCGCAAAGTACACGCTGAACGGCCAGACCGTTCGACCCCTTGGTCGTGAAAACGACAAGGCCTTCGAGCTCATCAACGCACTGAACGCGGAGCAACGGAAGCAAGCCATCCTGAATTACCAAGTCACCGATCTCGTGCTCGGGCCGGGGACCGATGGACAAGTCATTCAACCCGAAGGCATTCAGGCTTCTCTGATGAATGCCTCGCAACAGGCGCTGCTGCTCGACCTCGCACACGAGTGGGTCGGCATCCTGAACGAAGAAGCGGCGGGGGCGAAGATGACGGAGATCAAGTCGAACCTGCCCCGAACCTACTTTGCGTGGAGCGGGAGCACGAAGAACGGCGAGTTGGCGTACTACCGCATCCAGGGTCCAACGCTCGTCATCGAGTATGCGCCGCAGCAGGGGGATCTCGATCACATTCACACCATCTATCGCGACCCCACCAACGACTACGGCGCGAAGCTGGTCCAGCCATGAGCGCGCGGTTTCTCGTGCTGTCGTTCGTAACGCTGGTCGTGTTGCTGGTGCACCCCGCAGCGGCGCATGCGCATCGCCTCGATGAATACCTGCAGGCCACTCGCCTATCGGTTGATGCCGACCGCGTGGACCTGGAGATCGACCTGACTCCTGGTGTAGGTGTCGCACGCGAGGCGTTTGGTTGGATTGATGTGAACGGCGATGGCTGGATTTCCGCTGTCGAAGCGGACACATATGGTCGGGAGGTTCTTCGCTCCGTCTCGCTCTCCGTCGACGATCGGCCCGTCGCGATCATGTTGCGAGATATCGTCGTGCCACCGCTTTCCGAGATGAGTCTCGGGCTCGGCACCATTCGGATCAGAGCGAGCGCGCATACCGTGTCCGCGGGTTGGGGCCATCATCGGCTGTCCTACGCGAACACGCACAAAGCCGACGCGAGCGCCTATCTGGTCAATGTCCTGGTGCCGGAAGATCCGCGCATCGAGATCGGCCGCCAGCGGCGCGACGTGGCGCAGCACCGGATGACGTTTGATTACAGCGTGACGCCCGTTCAATCGTGGACCGCCGCCTATTCGCTCTTCGCTGGATTGATGATCGCAGGAGCACTGGGCATCACCAGAAGACCGCGCCGACGTTGAGGGACGGAATGGGTCGCGTCGCTTCGCGGGGGAGGGCAAACCATAACAGAATCAGCGTTTTACCGGATCATGTCCGGTTCGAAGGCTCGGACGCGTTCGACGTACGATGCACTGACTATCACTGAGAAACTCAAATGCGATGTTCCTGAAGGAGTGCCTCGAAACCTTTTGGCGTGTCTCAGGTGGAGGCCGCCACTCGCATGAACATCCCTTTCCAGCGGCTGACCGATGTCGTCAAGGGGCCTCGGGCCGTCAGCGCTGACACCGCGCTCCGACAGGAGGGGTTGACAGGGTGGGACGCGCAGATCTGGCTGACGCTGCAGGCGAAATCCGACCCCTGAGGCAGACCGCATCGCGTCGGCCGCTCACACAACGCGCGGCCCGGCGAATCCGCACGGCAGGGCGGAGTCGCCGTTGCCAAAGTGGTGTCCCGAGTCTCAACGCCAGAAGTCTCACGCGGTCAACAACCTTAAGAAATCGCCGTTATTAGGTTTCGACTCCCGCCGACCTCACGGCGTTTTCAGGTGCGCATCATCAGATAGTTGCGAAAACCGTCCTTTGCGGCGCGCCAAAAATTCCGCGCGAACAACCCGTTTGCACGCATGGATTTGGCGCACCGTCGCGCTTGCGGCGACGCGAGAATTTGCGTGATCAAAATCGCTTCGCCAGAGCCTCGACTGACAAATGACCGACAATTTGTAGCGGCTCACGGTGGCCTCCTGATGTGATCGGACGCTACTGGCCGACGGCTCGCAGCTGTCGTCGGCGCTCCCACACGCCCGTCATCGCTTTCCGCAGTTCTTCATCGGTGATGTTCAGGTACCGCTGCGTCTGCTTGATGTCGGCGTGTCCGGGCATCAACTGGATGGTGCGGATGTCGACGCCATCCGCGAGCAGACGACAGGCGCCTTCATGTCGGAGGCCGTGCCCGTGCTGATCGATCTGGCGCAGCTTCTCGCGATCCCGATCGGTCCACGTGCCTGGCCGAATCCGTTTCGTATCGTGTCCTTTCGCGACGAGCAACAGCGCCTCCCATGCCGTCTTGAGGCTCGCCTGAAATTCACCTGGCTCGGTGCCGAACACGAACGCGGACGATCCGAGCTTGGCACGCCGCTTCAGAATCGGAGCCAGCCGACCCTGCGGGTCGAGCGGGATCCGACGGTTCTCCCCATCCTTCGCGTTCGCGCCCGGGATCGCGATCTGAAGATTGCCGTAGACGCGTGGACGGCAGCGGCAGCCATCACGCACGGCCCGGTGTTCCGAGCCATCAACAAAGCTGGGCGTGTCTGGGGAGACGGCATGTCGCCGAAGGTGATGTGGGATGTGGTTCGCGCCGCCGCGGATTGCGCCGGCATCGACTGGATCATATTCAGTTCCTGCTCGGCCACGTCTCCATCCAGACGACGGGGCACTACCTCGGATATAAGCAGAAACTTCGGATGGCGGTGAACAACCGATTGGGAATCGAACCCGATGCCGCTTGACCGCCGCGTGCCAGGGCGGATGCTTCAATCCGCCCTGCGCGACTGCTCGTTACCTCTCCTTCGCGCCGGGTTGGCGGACGGGACCAGACCTCTGGGATGCCGCGGGAGGTTCCGGCCGATCCGGCCAATGAACGACGATGTTGCACTCCACGATCAGCGCTCAGCGCATCGCGCTCGGCGATCTGGACGACATCGACGGCACGTGCGCACCGGAGGAGACATCCAAATCAGGCAAGACCTCCCACGCGCTGAACAGTTCGGAGTCCTCGTTCATGAGTTTGCGCGGCTAGGTGCCGATGTCGGTTATACTCCGCGCGCGACATCGATACGAAGGCGCCGACGTCTCATTTGCCAAGGAATCTGCTGTGCGGAAGATCATCACCACGACCTTCGTTACGATGGACGGCGTCATGCAAGCGCCGGGCGGACCTGAGGAGGACACGTCGGGCGGGTTCAAGTACGGCGGATGGCATGCTAAGGTCATGGACGACTCGCTGGGCGAGGCCCTCAACGAATTCCTGAAGCCGCCGTTCGCGATGCTGCTCGGGCGCACTACCTACGACATTTTCGCGGGCTTCTGGCCGAAGCAAGATCCCAGCAACGCGATCGCGAAGCCGTTCAACGAGGCGACGAAGTACGTCGTGTCGCATGAACCCTTCGAGCCCGGCTGGGTGAACACGAAGGTCGTCTCGGGCGACGTGCCCGGCGCGCTCCGAAAGCTGAAGGCGGAGGATGGCCCGGACATGATCGTCTGGGGCAGCGGCAACCTGATCCAGACGCTGCTTCGGGAAAAGCTGGTCGACCGCATGCACGTCTGGACGCATCCGGTGACCATCGGCGCCGGCAAGCGGTTGTTCGCCGACGGCACGCGTCCGGCCACGTGGAAGCTCATGAAGAGCCGCGTCGGCAACGCCGGCGTGATCATCGCCACCTACGAGCCGTCGGGCGAGCTCGTGACCGGCACCATGGGCGCGTGACCGAGGGGAACAGTCCGAACATTGCACGGCTCCGCAGGCGAGATCCTATCTCCCGCATACCCAAGCCGTGACTCACGAGTAACGATATGACTCTATCGGGAGTGACCCGGCGCACGATTGTGCGGGCTGGCCGCGGTGTTGACTCGCCGAGTCACTTTCGATAGAGCCGTTTGGACGAAGCCGCTGG
>JBPYEE010000286.1:0-3373 GCA_051985095.1 Vicinamibacterales bacterium
GTCGAACAACAACTTGCGAACAACAACGTGAACGCCGGCGGCAGCTTCATCCAGGAAGGGCTCCAACAGGTCAACGTTCGCGAAGTCGGGCTCTTTTCGACGGCGCGGGACATCGCCGATACGGTGATGTTCACCAAGAGCGGCACGCCGCTGCGCGTCCGGGATGTTGCGACGGTCGAACAGGGGCCGAAGATTCGGCTGGGGCAGATTGGCAAGACAATCAACCGGCATGACGGCCACCTTGTCGATAACCCGGATGTCGTCGAGGGCATCGTCTTGCTGCGAAAGGGAGCCGAGGCCGATTCGACGCTCAAGGGGATCGAAGCCAAAGTCAACGAGCTCAACAACCACCTGTTGCCACCGGGCGTCAAAATTGTTCCCTTCCTGGATCGCAGCGATCTCGTGCACTACACGACGCATACCGTCCTGCACAACCTGACCGAAGGAATCATCCTCGTCGTGATCGTGCTCTTCGCCTTCCTCGGGAATGTGCGAGGCGCGCTGATCGTCGCGCTCACGATTCCGTTCTCACTGCTGTTTGCGGCCATCTGCCTCGACCTGCGACACATCCCGGCCAACTTGCTGTCGCTCGGCGCCCTCGACTTCGGGATGGTCGTCGACGGCGCCGTCGTCATGGTCGAGAACATCGTCCGGCACCTTGGGCATCAGGACAAATCGAGTTCGCCGGCCGAGCGGATCCGCCAGGCGGCTCACGAGGTGCAGCGGCCGGTCTTCTACGCCATCGCCATCATCATCAGTGCATACCTGCCCATTTTCACGCTGCAGCGAGTGGAGGGGCGGCTGTTCAAACCAATGGCGTGGACGGTCGCCTTTGCGCTGCTCGGTGCGCTGATCTTCTCGATGCTCGTGGCGCCTGTGTTGGCGAGTCTGCTGTTCAGCCGCGGCGCGCGCGAATGGCAAAACCCGGTCATGGCCTGGCTGACGGCGCGGTATCGCGTCGCGGTGCGCCGCGCGATCGGGTGGCGTTGGATCACCGTCGGTATCGGGGTCGCGAGCCTGGGCGTCGCGCTCTACCTCGCGTTCAGCGGCGTGATCGGGTCTGAATTTCTGCCGCACCTCGATGAAGGCGCCATCTGGGTCCGTGGGACGCTTGCGCCGAGTACCGGACAGGACGAAGGCGTCCGACTCGTGAATCAGACACGGCGAATTCTCGCCTCGTTTCCCGAGGCCACCGTCTCGGTAAGTCAGGTCGGCCGTCCCGACGATGGCACTGACACGACCGGCTTCTTCAATACGGAATACTTTGTCGATCTCAAGCCAAAGGAAGAGTGGCGGCCGGTCTTCCACGAGGATAAAGACGCGCTCATCGGGGCGATGGATCAGGAGTTGTCGCGCATTCCGGGGGTCATCTGGGGGTTCTCGCAGCCGATCGCCGACAACATGGAGGAGGCCGTCAGCGGCGTCAAAGGGCAGCTCGCCGTGAAGATCTACGGCGACGATCTGCGGACCCTCGAGGGGATCGGTGATCAGGTCGTGCAGGTGATGCGCGGCGTGCGCGGCATCCAGGATCTCGGGCTCTTCCGGGTCGTCGGACAGCCAAACTTGAACGTCATCGTCAACCGCGCGGCGGCCGCGCGCTTTCAGATCAACGTCGGTGACGTGCAGGACGCGATTCAAACCGCGGTTGGAGGCAATGCGCTGACGCAGGTGTTACAGGGCGAGCGGCGCTATGACGTCGTCCTCCGATATCAGGCGGACTATCGCGAGACCCGCGAGGCGATTGAGCGGATTCGGTTACTGGCACCGTCCGGTGAACGCGTGTCGCTGGCGCAGCTCGCGACGATCCAGATGGCTGACGGCGCGAACGAAATCTATCGCGAGGGCAACTCCCGCTATGTGGCGATCAAGTACAGCGTGCGGGGGCGGGATCTCGGCAGTACGGTGGAGGAAGCCATCGCCAGGGTGACCGCGCAAGTCAAACTCCCGCCCGGGTATCGCTTCGACTGGGCCGGCGAGTACGAGAGTCAGAAGCGATCCGAGCGGCGGTTGCTCGTCGTGATTCCGATCACGATCCTGCTGATCTTCATCATCCTGTACACGATGTTTCACTCGTTCAAGTGGGCCCTGCTCATCCTCGCGAACGTGGCGATGGCACGAATCGGCGGGTTGCTGGCGCTGCTGATCACCGGCACCAATTTCAGCGTGTCCTCCGGCGTCGGCTTTCTAGCACTGTTCGGCGTCTCGGTCCAGACCGGTGTCATCATGCTGGAGTACATCAACCAGCTGCGCGCCCGTGGCCACACGATCGTGGACGCGGCTGTCGACGGCGCCGTCCTCCGGTTGCGGCCGATCATGATGACGATGCTCGTGGCAACGCTGGGGTTGATGCCCGCCGCCGTCTCCCACGGCATCGGCTCGGACTCCCAGCGGCCGTTTGCGATCGTCATCGTCGGCGGTCTCGTCGCCGACCTCGTCATGAGCATCTTTCTCCTGCCAACGCTCTACGCGTGGATGGCCGCGCCTGGTGACGTGCTCCCGGTGCCGGAACCCGGCTTCGAGGAAGGCGAATGATCAGACGGTCTGGCTGAACGACCATTTACCAGCATCGACCAGTGTTCGACTTTGAATCCGCGACCGACGTCGTACCGTGTTTACACGACGGCTGTTTCGTCAGTCGTAAACGATCACGGGTTGAGTAAGTCGAGTTACGTGTCTCGAGATGTTTCTCACCGCAGAACGCCGTCGCCTCGCGTGGCAACGGTGTTGCTGGGTGTCGGCGGCATGAAGGAACGCTCTTGCACGCGGTGGCGAATCTCCATCCTTGCGCCGGCTCCATCGCCGACGTCCGCCCGCGCTGTGATCTGAGCATCAACGACCACGTCGATCCCGCGCGGCGTCTCGCCGCCAGGGTCGGCAGCATTCGCCTGCGCTAGGATGCAGGCGGCGCGGTCGGTGACCTCTCGCACAGCGATCCTCACAACGGCGCCGCCGCACGCGGCTCGCCGTTAATTCGATCCACCCACTCGAACGCGGCCGGACTGCCGGGATACGCCTCGGCGGCCAGCCCAGTCGGTCAACGCACCTTCAACGGAGGCGAGACATGAAAAAAGCAGTTCCAACTGTGTACGCACGCACCCGCAGCGGTCGTCGCTCGTTTTTGAAACGAAGCGCGGTGGTCGCCGGCGCCGCCACCATGGGAGGAGGGTTGCTCGGCGCCGCCGTTCGCGCCGAGCAACCGGAAGACGAGCTCAGTGGGCGGCTGACGAAAGGCGACGCCGCGATTCTGCTCTTTCTCCACGTCCTCGAAACCATCGAGGCTGACCTGTGGCGGCAATACGCGGAACTCGGAGGAGCGACAACGCAGCCGGGGTTCTCGAAAATCGACCTGCCATTCGCGACCGGGCTCGCGCCG
>JBPYEE010000287.1:0-5849 GCA_051985095.1 Vicinamibacterales bacterium
GACTGCGCGCCGCGCGACGGTCTCGCCAGGAGCGATGTTCCAGGCCGCTCCGGGTGCGGTCGAGGGCCGCGCGCCGTCGGTCATGACACCACCGCGCCCACCGAATCCGGAATCGCGAGTTCCAGCCGCCCTTTCGGGACGATGCTGAGCGTCACGCGTGAGGCGGGACTCAGAAACCGCTCGACCGCGTGCCGCAGCGAGCCCTTGGTAACGGCCCGATAGCGCTCGAGATCGCGATCGAAGTAGCCGGGATCACCGAGAAAGACGTTGTAGGCGTTCAGCTGGTCGGATTTCCCGCCGAACCCGCCGACGGTCTGCAGCCGAAACACGAACTGCGCCTCGGCCTGGACCCCGCCACGCTCGATCTCGTCGTCGGTGGGACCGTCAGCCGCCAGCCGCGCGATTTCGTCGAGGATCGCGGCCTCGAGCTCAACGAGGGCGTGGCCCGGCGCGGCGGTCGCGGTGAGCTGGGCAAAGCCGCCGATCTCGCGGGAGTTCTGCGTGGCAGAGACGTCGGTCGCGATGCGCTCGCGGAAGACCAGCCGCTTGTAGAGGCGCGACGTCTTGCCGTTGGCGAGGAGATCGGCGGCCAGATCGAGATCGGCGTCGCCCTCGGCGAACATCGCGGCGGTCAACCATCCGAGGTAGAGCCTTGGCAGCTCGACCCGATCTTCGAGGACCACGCGGACGTTCGACGCGAGCGAGGCGTCGCCGTTGACGCGCTCAGCCGGGCGCCCCGGTTCGATCTCGCCGAAATACTGATCGGCGAGCGCGAGGGCCTCTTCAGTGTCGATGTCGCCCGCGAGCGTGAGCGAGGCATTCGCCGGGTGGTAGTAGCGCCGGAAGAACGCGTGCACCTCGTCGAGCTGGACCGCTTCAAGGTCGGCGATCTCGCCGATCGTCGCCCAGTGATACGGATGGTCGGGCGGAAACAGCGACGCGAGCAGCGCCATCGAGGCGAGCCCGTAGGGCCGGTTTTCGTAGTTCTGTCGCCGCTCGTTCAACACGACGTCGCGCTGATTGGAGAATTTGAGCTCCGTCAGGGCGGGCAGCAAGTACCCCATGCGATCCGACTCCATCCAGAGCGCCAGCTCGAGCGCATTGGACGGAACGACTTCCCAGTAATTGGTCCGATCGGCGTTGGTCGATCCGTTGAGGGTCGCGCCCGCCCCCTGGAGCGGCTGAAAATACCCGCGGTCTTGGTGCTGCGACCCCTCGAACATCAGGTGCTCGAAGAGGTGTGCAAACCCCGTGTGGCCGGGCCGTTCGTTTTTCGAGCCCACGTGGTACCAGACGTTGACGGCAACGATCGGGCAGGCTCGATCCTCGTGCAGAATGACGTCGAGGCCGTTGGCGAGCGTGTGCTTCGTAAACGAGAGTTTCACGGCGTGAATGAACCGCAAGTCGGCATCGTGCTGCCGTAGTAGGGATTCGAAATCGCGTCGCCCTTCTGCAGCCACGGTTTCACCGCCATGGGGCAGAACGCCTGCCGGACCCCCTCACCGGCTTTCAGATGGAGTCCGTCCTTGTAAGCGACGACCGCTTCGCTCAGGAGCCCGAACTTCTGGCGCGCATCTGCGAGATCGGCCGCCGAGGCGAGCTGCACGGCGGCGGTATCGATTTTCATCGCCGGCGCGCCGAGCGCGGTCGCCGCGGTCGCAACGTTGCCGGCGTTCGCGCGCAGGTTCTCGATGCTGTCGTGCGCGAGGCCCTCCTGAATCGCCAGATAGGGATCGATGATGGACGCCGGCATCGTCGTGCCCGGCGGCGGAGTGTTCGCCGTCTGCGGCGCCCGCGAGCAGCCGGCCATTGCGAGGATCAGCACCACACCCAGCCAGGGGAGCCTCAGCGTGTCCAAGCCTGTCGTCATCGCACCACCGTCAACGGAATAGTCGGCCGGTTGTAGCTGGCAATCGACACCTGTGCCGCGGCGCGCTCGGCGGCCGACATGAACGCGCGGGCAGCAGGCGAATCTGGTTCGCTGATCATCAGCGGGACGCCGCTGTCACCGCCTTCACGAATCGGCTGGTAAATGGGAATCCGGCCGATGAAGGGGACCCCCAGGTCGGCCGCCATCTGTTCCCCGCCGCCTCGGCCGAAGATGTCGGATTCGTGCCGGCACTCCGGGCAGACGAAGTAGCTCATGTTCTCAATGATCCCGAGGGGGGGAATGTTGAGCTTCTTGTACATGGCGACCGCGCGCCGGCTATCGGCGAGGGACACCTGCTGCGGAGTCGTGACGACAATCGCGCCGGCCACGGGAACGGTCTGGCTCAGACTGAGCGACACGTCACCGGTGCCGGGCGGCAAATCAATCACGAGATAGTCGAGATCGTTCCACCGCACCTCGCGAAAGAACTGTTGCAGCGCGCCGTGCAGCATCGGTCCGCGCCAGATGATGGGCGCGTCGTCGGCGGTGAGAAACCCCATCGAGATGACTTTGAGCCCGAACTTCTCGGCGGGAATGATCTTCTGGCCATCGGTCCCGAGCTGCGTCTTCATCCCGAGCATGATCGGGACGTTGGGTCCGTAGATGTCGCCGTCGATGATGCCGACTTTCCCACCGCATTTCGCAAGCGCGACCGCAAGGTTCACGGCAACGGTCGTCTTGCCGACGCCGCCCTTGCCGGCGCCGACGGCGATGATGTTCTTCACGCCCGGGAGCGCCTGCCGCGCACCATCTCCGCCGACCGCCTCGCGCACCTTCGCGCTCAACCGCACATCGACCGCCCCGACGCCCGGCACCTGCATCACCGCGGCGCGCGCCTGATCGCGCATTTGATCTTTGACGGGACACGCCGGCGTCGTCAGCTCGATCGTGAAGGCGACGTGATCGCCGTCGATGCGCAGGTCCTTGATGAATCCAAGGCTCACGATGTCGCGATTCAGATCGGGATCGCGCACGACTTTCAGGGCCTCGAGCACGCGCGCCTGTTCGACTTGCATACACTCAAGAATATCGTACACTCCGCGTCACATGGCCGAAACACGGGTGGCTGCCACGCCTCCGAACCGCGGACTGATGATCGTGCTCGCGTATTTGTGGCTGCTGGCGCTCGTGCCGCTCCTGCTCGACCGAGAAGATCCTGAGGTGCAGTGGCACGCGAAACACGGCATCGTGCTGATGGTGGCCGAACTCGTCCTGGTCTTCGCGTACATCATGGTGACGAGCATCGTCTCGCTGGCGACACTCGGGCTGGGCTGCGTGCTGAGCCTGTTTCTCGTCTTCGCGTGGGTCGGCATCCTGGCCCTGCACGTGGCTGCCATTTTGAAGGGCGTCAACGGCGGACGGCTCCTCATTCCGCACATCAGCGAGTACGCGAACCGGTTTTAGCGGACTGTCATCGATGGACGAGAACCGGATCTCCGGGCGTGCCGGCGGCGACGTCATCGGTGACGGCCGTGGACGACACCTGACGGCGGCGGTCGCGGCGCTGGTGATTGTCGCGCTGGCCCTGGCGTGGAACGGTGAAGCGATTGCCATCGCGAGCATTCATGGCTATCAGCGCGCGCTATCGCCGCTCGCCGCGCGCGCCGGCATGCGATGCCGGTTTACGCTGACGTGCAGCCACTACGCCGAAATTGTGATCGCGCGCGACGGAATCGTGCGCGGCGGCGCCAAGACGCTGGCGCGCGTCGCGCGCTGCAATCCCTTCACGCCGTTTGGGACGCGGGATGATCCGTGAACAGCGCCTTGCCCTGTTCGTGCAGTAACACCCACAAGGTGTACACGCCGAGTGCGGTGCCGTACGGGAGCAGCAGCAGATCGACCGCGCCGAGCATGAGCGCGACCAGTCTCGCCCACGGCTTGTGCTGACGCAACGGGACGCCGATGGCAACATGCACCGCACCCCAGATGATCGCGACGATCGCCAGCGCCGTGAACACCACGGCGGTCACGCCCGCCGCCACCTGGCCACCGCCACCGCCACGGCTCGCGGACGCGATCAGGGCAACGGCGCTGACGCCCAGCGCCAGCGTCGATACGCCCACCAGTGTCGTCAAGAGGCCCCACACGATGAACAAAACGCCGACGAAATCGACGTGGGCTATCAAACCGCGGCCGGGCGAACAGCGATGCGAAGTTCGACGCGCACAGATGAGGCGTCCGCAGACCTCAGGCGAAAGCGGAAGCGCGCGCCGTCTGAGACGCCCGCGGGTACCGACACCTTGACGGGGTGATGGAGGAGCGAGTCACCGGTTCCCTCGCACAGCGAACACGCTTCGGTCCAGGTTTCGCCCCGCCCACCGCAATTCGGGCAGGTGACGCGGACGGGAATCTGCAGGCGAACGGTGAGACCATCGAATGCCTCGCGCGGCGACAGCGAGACGTCGGCGAAGAGGATATCGGCGTCGCGATCGCCGAGAAACGCGTCGCGCATGCGCTCCACCGCCGGTCCCACCGACGGGAAGTCGATCGCAATTTCATCAGCGAAGCAATCGGGCACCATCACCAATTTCCGTAACGATAGGAGTCGATCCGTGCCTTGTCAAGGCAACCACACGCATAGTACCGTCGCCTCGCGAGAACAAGAATCATGCCTGCAAAGGAGTGTCCGCTGTGCGGCACGTTGATGCGGTTCCATGAAACGGAATCAATCGTGCAAGTGCCGGGCAATCCACACGCCAGCCGGGGAAAAACCCGCGAGTGGGTTTGCCCTGTTTGCGACTACTATGAGGAGGCGGAAGAGGAAGGCAGATAAAGGCCCCGGCGCCCGCGTCAGCGTGCGCCGATGGTCAACAGGACTTCCTTGCGGAGCGTATCCTCGAATTCCTGAAAGTTGAGCGCGGTCTCACACTCGTCGCAGAGCACCTCGAGGACCGACGGACGGCTTTCCTCGGATACCTCCACGCGCCCCCCTTCCAGGTTGACGACGTGCATCTGCAGCGTCTTGACCAGAAAGTTCCGGTCATTGCCGCAATTAGGACAGGTCAACGTCACGTAAAACTCCTTCGGAAATCGATTTTATGAGATGGTTTAGGCTGAGGCAATGCAAAATATGGGCTCATATCAAATCTATAGTGAACCCCGCGGCCCGCACTGGATTGCGTGGGTAAGCCGCGATCAGACCGGAAAGCCGGACCGTTCCGTGGTGCTGGTAGGCAGCAGCCGCGAGGAAGTCGAGCAACGCGCTCGGCAGTGGGCCGAGTCACAGTAACGCGGGGTATCGGACACGGCCCCGGGCGTCGGCTCGTGCGAAGTCCGTAAGCGCGTGGAGCGGCGCGGACGAGGTACTGACGATATGACGGACCTCGACGCCGCGCACAACGAGCGCGTCGGCGACGAGCTGTCGGTGGCATCGCCACCAGACCGCTTCAGCGCACATGATGGCCGTACGCGGGACGTTCCACGACAGCAACGCGTCGAGGGACCGCTCGAACTCGTCCGTTTCCATGTAGTCGGCGTACCCGCGGAAGCTCTCGTTGCGCCACCCGCCGTTGCGCGAATCGGGCCGTGGCTTTCGGAGACCGCCCAATCCCGGAAAATGGCGATAGGCAATGCCCGCGGCGGGCAACGACCGGGCGAGCGCCTCGCCCGCAAACTGCGGATGCCGCCGGGACTTGGGAACCGTCCGGATATCCGCCACCTGCTTGATGTCGTGCGCCCCCAGCAGTCCGAGGAAGTCATCCAGTGCGCGGGTCGAGTGTCCGATCGTGTAGATCGTCACGACGCAGCCGCTCGAAGGAATGCGGATCTCACGAAAGCCGGCAGGACTTCCCCCAGGCTGCCGCGGCCCATGCGGACCGCACCGTTCTCCACGGTTGTCGACAGATACAGCCGATCGCGCGCGCGCGTGAGCGCGACATACAGCAGCCGCTTCGTTTCTTCACGATCCCGCTGTTGGGCA
>JBPYEE010000288.1:0-5777 GCA_051985095.1 Vicinamibacterales bacterium
AACGAAAGAACGATGTGTGTGGCGAAAAGTTGTGCGAATGAGCGACGGTCACGAAATGCCGATCGTGCTCACCATCTGCCGTCAGGCACGCAAGGAGAGTCGGAACGTGCGGTGCGCGTATCGTTCATTCAGATTCGCGCCCGTTCCGATTGCATTGCCGGTCCAGAGAAGGCCAACGTGGTCGCGGAACCGCGACGTCACACAAATAGGGGATCGCCTCCCGGGTTGCCCGGCGGCATGTTCGGGGTCACTTCGGAGCCGCGTCGACGACGGGTCCGTTCAACCAGAAGACTGTCTAAAAACTGAAGCCCATTCCGACATCAATTTTTCGCATGTTGCCGACCGCGGTCGGTTGACCGAAGAACGGAGATGTCAGTGTGCCGCTGTAGCCGAGATAGTTGCGTTCATTGGTCAGGTTTTGCGCCTGAACGAACACCTGTAGCCGATACTTTGCATTGCCCTGATCGACCGTTCGAACCTCTGCGGCGGCACCCCGTCCGAACACGCCGATGCCGGGCGGCAATGGCACTGACGCCCGACCGAACGTGAAGACGTACCCGAACATCCCATTGACGGTTACCAGCCCGCTCGCCCGCAGCGTGCCACGGCCGACACCAGGAGGCCGGTCGTTGAAAATGCCATCGCCGTTCGCATCGAAACCGGTGAGGAGTGTGTACGGCGGCGCTGAACTCGCGTTGACGTTCAGCGCCAGGAGAAGATTTCTGACGATCTGGTTGTTAAACGCGACATTAATCCTGTGGCGGACGTCGACGCCGCTCGAGCCGGCACCGAACGTAATCACGCCGGGCACGAAAATGCCGGCCCCGCTGCCGCCCGCGCCGGCCGTCGCCGGACCCCATTCGGTGGCGAGCGTCCCGGTCGGCGAGACGCTGAACGGTCCGTCCGTATTGTTGCGCAGCGACGCCAGCGTGTAGTTGGCAAACACGGTCGCGCGCTTCCAACTAATCCGCGGCGCATCGTTCCTGAGTGGCAGCAGGGCGCCCGGATTCACGGTGGCGTCCACCTGCAGCTGATGTTGAATCGACGCAGCGTCGGACACGACGTCGATGACGTTCGCAAACGTGGGGTCGGGGCGCACGCCATCGATCGGCGCGTTGAGGTTCTGCCCGCGCGCAAGTCGCGACCCGCGTTGATAGCTGTAGGTGATCGACACGCGGGTGACCTTCGCCAACGTCTGGTCGACGCCGGCGCTGGTCCGGGCGATTCGCGGCGTCGCGAACGACGGATCGAGCAGGTACCGGTTGACGGGTGGGACGACGCCGCTCGTTGCCAATTCGGGGAACGATGGGTTGTCGATGTTGATTTCCTGCTGATGAAAGCCGTCGACGCGCACCACCTGATCGTAGGTGGTCGTCAGGAGCCAGTCGTAGAAGATGCCGGCGCTGCCCCGCAGCGTCGTTTGTCCGCTTTTCGTGGGCGCCCATGTGAGGCCGAACCGCGGCCCGATGTTGTTGAACGTGTGCACGTGCGTCTGCAGCTCGTACCGAATGCCAGGCGTCAGCGTCAAGTTCTTGCGCACGCGGATGTCATCCTGCATGTACACGCCGCCCTGGACATTGTCGTACGCGATGAACGGATCGCCGATCCGCCGCGAGTAGTTGATGGGCTGGTTCGCGAGATAGGACTGCAAGTTCGCGAACGTATACGTGCCGATGTAGTTGGCCGTGGCGTCAGAGTGGTACCACGTGCTGTCGAGGACGAGCCCGGTCCGAAACGAATTGCGACCCACGACGTAATCAAAATCCGAGGCGACGTTCAGCGTTTTCGCGTGATCGCCGCCGGCGTGCTGAGCGCCGCCGCTCGTGAACGCATCGAGCACATGAATCGTCGGCGTTTCGTTGACCGATTCGCTGGCCGAATTCGAATCGATCAGCTGCACCCGCGACCGCCAGAACCCGCGGCGCCCCACCGGGCCAAAGTGCTGCACCCGAAACGTGTTCACGGCATTTTGCGTCGAGTACGCGCGATCCGGTTCGTCGTAGCCTCCGACGCCGAGATTGTCGCTCGAGACGTGCGTGAGGTTGTACCCGAAGCGGAGCGTCTGATCGAGCGTCACCGCGTAATCGAGTTGGCCATTCAGAAAGATGTTGTCGCGCGGCGCCTTGAGGCTCAAGGCGTGTGCGAGCGTGCCGCCGGGTACGGCCGCGTTCAGATTCGGGGTGTCGTACGCGCTGATGCCGAAGGCGTTGATGAAGAACGAGCTCTTGTTTTCGACGAGCGTCCCCCCGAACCCGAATCCGTAGTTGACGTTTTGTTCCGGACCCTTCACGGGCACGAACGGGCTGCGTCCGCTCAACGCGCCGTCACGAACGAGGACGTTCGAAAAGTACCGCAACGGGCCGATGCCCGGCTGCGTGATGATCTCGATCGCGACGCCGCCCGCGCTGTGAAATTCCGCCGCGAATTGATCGCGCGCGATGCGAATCGATCGAATCAGCGCTTTGGGCGGCAACGCGCCGCCTTCGAAGCCGTCGATGCGAACTACCGCGCCGGGACCCGCCATATCCTCGAGTTGCTGCTGCAGGATCGACGGGTCGTCTGAGAGGGCGTCGATCTGATCGCGCGTGAGGGTCGTTCCAAACGATGGCCCGTTTCGGGCCGACGCCGCCACCTGCTTGTCCTGCTCGACCGTGACGGTCGCTTCCATCCGCTGAATGGTCAGGGCCGCTACCTGCCGGTTCTCGCCGGGGCGAATCCGGACGTCGGTGAGAACTCGCTTTTCGAAGCCGGGGAACTCGGCTTCGATGGTGTACCGGCCGGGCGTGAGCGCGGGAACGATCGCGACCCCGCTGTCCGTCGTTGTCACCGGCGCGACCGTCGTGTTTTTCGTCGCTTCGTCACTGCCGGTGACGGTGACCGTCGCACCAACCACCACGGCGTTGGTTTGATCGATCACAGTGACGCGGAGCGTGCCCGTGGTCGCCTGCGCCGCGATCAGCGCGAGCGTCACAATCCAGCTCATTTCGGCGCCTCGAACTTCTTCGGATCAATCCTCGCGTTGAGGGTGACGCGATCGAACGTTGTCTCTTCGACGGTGGTGCCGCCGACCGCGCGGCGGATCCGGAACGGCCACTTGACGCCCTTGACGTCGCGATACTCACCGAAATAGAGGCGATTCTCCGGCGGGGCGCCAGCCGGTTCGGCGCCTCGCGCTGGCGCGCCTCCGGGTGGGGCCCCGCGGGCGGGCGGGGCCGATGCCTGCCACATCACCATCACAGGCAAGTGCGTCTCCCGTTGTATGACGAATCGGACCGCAAAGTTGGCGGGGCCGTTGACGTCGAGAATGTCGGCCTTGCCTTCGGGGGCTTCCCCTTCCGCCGCGTACTTGAAGGTGAGCGGAAAGCTGGGGAACGACGCCGCGAACGCACCCAGCATCAGCCGGGCGAAGTCCTGCTTCGCCGCAACCAACCGCTGCGATAGCGGTGGACCCCCGCGACCGGCCTGCGGCTCGGGAAACACGATCACCTCGTCGCCGCGAAAGCCGCTGACCGTGACGTCGCTGTCCTGCGCTGGAAACTCGTCCTTGCGGACGTACTTATCCGGCAGCTCGCAGTTGATCTCGAATTCAATCGGGACGAGGTTGTTACCCCGCAGCTGACGCGTCCGGCCGCTCGCGACGAAGGTCTTGATGGCGGCCAGGTTCTTCTCACCGCCCAGGGCGTCACGGGATGCGGCGAGGACTGACGCCGCGTCATGCGCCTGGCCGTTTGTCCGGGCGTCCCAGATCAAGACACCCACCGCCACGACGAGCAGGAGTCGAGTGCTTGCAGCCATTTCTCCTTAGACACTGAAAGGGCATCAATGGTTCGCTCGTTCAGGAGGCATGTTCACCAGACTCGCCGTTGGCGTCGTGAGGTCGCACGGTTCGCCCGCGAGGGTCAGGTCACCAGCGACGGCGTGGCACTCGTCCGGACGTCAGCCGCCCGTGGCGCGGCGGATTGTCGGCGCTTGCAATCCGATCGACGCGAAATGGCTCGGAGAGGCGGTCGCCAGCCCATCAGCAGGGCCGGGCGCATGAAAGACCTCGAGAAGAAGCGAGGCCGGACGTCAGAGCGGCGGCTTTGCTCCGTTCCGGCGAACGATTCGAGAGCGTGTCGGTTGCTCGCGCGGCGTCAACTTTTGGTGACATCGCGACGACGCTCGATCGGCGATCGACCGATCAGGCGGACGCGGCGACGGCATGGTCATCAATTCGATGCGACGATCCCGCGCAAGGCGTCCGCAGCCGTCGATCGGATCGAGCGGCGAAGTATTTCGTAAGAACTTCATCGGTCGACCACGTCATCGCGGCGCTCAAGGGGTCAGCTGGCAATTCACAGCGCTGTCGCCGCGTTGTCACGTCCGTTCGCTAGTGTTTTGATCATGACTTCAGATGATTTTGTCTCCGCCATCGACGGCCTGACGTTCGACGAGAGCGGCCGCACCTGGACTCTGGAAGTCGACGATGTGGATGACAGCCGACCGGACGCCCTCGGCGTGACCGTCCGGGTCTCTGAAGCCGATGGCGAGATGCACTTTGACGCGCCGCGAGATCGTCCCCTGGAGGTTGCGGCCCTGCAGGATCACGTTGTCGGGATCGCGCGTGACCTGGTGTCCGGCCGGCAGCAATCCGGCATTCGTACCACTCTGTAGCCGGCACCAGATCGATCGATTCCAAACCATCTACTCGCGCAGATATCCCCAGCTCTGCAGGCGGTCGCTGTCCTCCTCTGACCACCGATCGCCGATGTCTTCACGGTAATACATGTTGGGAATCATGACGTTCCGAACGCGATTGTAGGCCTGCCTCTGCGCCTGCTTCATCGTCGGTCCGACGCCGCAGACGATCAGGACGACGCCCGACGTGCCGGTGACGATCCACTCATTGCTCACCGTCTTGACGTCCTCGATATGAAGACCCTCGCGTGCCGGAGTCTTGAACAGAATCACGGCATCCTTTGAGCTGCGCTCGAACGTCTCGGGATCGTTGAATGGGAAGGGCGGGACGACGATCCTCACACCCACCTGGAACCCGCTCCGCGCGCGAAAGCGCGTCACCGTCCCTTCGGCGAGCTTGTACAGCAGCTCGGAGACGGGCGTCAGCAGCGCCTCCTGCTGAATGCTGATCGTCGGGTAACCGAATCGCGACGTGAATTCCAGCGGATAGATGCCGTTGTTGTTCACGATGCAATTGATGTCGATGTAGCCGACGTACCCTTCCTCACGCAGCTTGGGTTCCATCTTTTTCAGAGTGGCGTTGAAAATCTTGTTGGGCTCGCTCCAGAACATCGACGTGCCCATCTCCCCGGTCGAGGGGCCGATGTCACCCGGAAAGAGCCGCTTGTGCTCGAAGTTCACGCAGATGGGATTGATGAATTCTTTGCCGTTGAAGAAGGCACCCGTCGCCACTTCCACGCCCATAATTCGCCGCTGGAGCTGAAATTCCTTGATGCGGTGCGCCAGTGCGGCCTTGTAGTCGCTGAGGACCTGAATGATGTCGTGGCCGTCTTCTTCCTCGCCGACGAAGAGCAGCCGCTTCGAGTTCTGGGCTTCGCCGCTCGGCTTGATCACGTAGCGCGCCGGATTCGCCCTCACAAATGTGATGGCGTCGTCGAACGAGGTGAAGTTTTCCTGTGAGATGATCGAGACGCCGGCGTTTTTCAGCTCCTGCTGACCGAACCCGCGATCATCTTCGAGACGATCGGTGTAGGGCGTTCCACCGACCACGAGTTTCCCTGCCGATCGCAACCGCTGCGCGTGGGTTCCTTGCCCGAGCA
>JBPYEE010000289.1:0-6011 GCA_051985095.1 Vicinamibacterales bacterium
GGACCGCGGCGCCCGCAGCCGCCTTTACGGTCGGCACGAGTACGATGCTGTGACTTTTCATGTAGTCGAGCGCTTCCTGATTGAGCTCGGACCCATGTTCGATCGAATCGACGCCCGCGCGCATCGCGTCCATCGTCGCCTGCAAGTTCTCGGAATGCGCGGCAACCTTCATGTGGTGCATGTGCGCCTGCTGGACCGCGGCCCGCATTTCGTCGAGCGTCAGGTTCTCGTCTGCGGGCGAGTCAAGCGGCGAGCCGACGCCGCCCGAGGCCATGAGCTTGATGACGCGCGCGCCGAACTTAATCTGGAGCTGCACGGCCTTCTCGGCGTCGGCCGGCGACGCGACGTAGCCGTAGAGCGGCGTGTACAGATCCCGTGGGTCCAGATGATACGGTTGCGGTGAGAAATCGTCGTGGCCGCCGATGATCGACAGGGGATGCGCCGCCGGAATAACGTGCGGGCCGGGAATCAGGCCGTCGTCGATCGCGTTCCGAATGGCGACATCGAGGAAGTCGCTCGTACCGAGGACGCGCATCCCCGCGACGCCGAGCGACAGCGCAGACGAGACGCTGCGTTGCGCAGCGAGCGCGGCGTACGCCGGCGTGGCGAGCGGTGTCGGCTCACCCGGCTGCGGGCGCGGCGCGCCACCGGCCAGATGCGTGTGGGCATCGACGAACGACGGCAGCACGGTCAGTGGTCCGAGATCGAGCTGGCGCGCGCCGGCGGGAACCGGCACGTTCGTGCCGACATCCGTCACGATCCCATCTGTGATGACCATCGTGCCGGGACTGATCGCGGGCTGGCTGGGATCAAGGATGACGTGTGCCGCCTTGACGTAGAGCACGTCGGCAGCCGAGGCGGGCGAGCCGAGCAGCACTGCCGCCGCCGCGACAATCAGCATTCCACGATTAGTTCTAATGCGCATAGCAGCCCTCTGCTGGGATCTGGCGAGTCGAAATCGGTCCATTCTATGCGAGCTGGCGTTATTCCACGACTGGATGTCACGTGGTCCGCAAAGGTGATGTTCGGTCCGGCACAGGGACTCACGCCGCCACTTCGAGCCGGTGTTCGTGATGAAGGTCGCCGAGAACCGGCCTCACGGAGATGGGATGGCCGACCGACAGGAGATGGCGATCAGACTGCTTCGGTGCCGATGATGGCTCCGGGATGCCCGGTCCGAAGCCGGAGTGAGCCTCCCGCGATTGTAGTAGCACCCATTTTTGAAGAAGTCGGCGAAGATGCTGTTCACTGCGCTGCGGCACGATTGAACCCGCAGGTGCCGTTGAGGTGAATTCGCAAGATCGACGGTGCGGAGGGCGACGCGAAAACCGAATTGGGTCATGGTTCGAAACCGCACGCGATCAGCGCGGCGACCTCATCGGCTGCCCGCCAGCGCCGGCGTCGTTCACTCAAAAATCAAGGGAAATCGCCGCCAGACGGCGTTTTGACGGACCACAGCCGCGACACACCCGTCTCGACAGGCGTTCGGCGACCGGTGCTGGCGCGCAACGTCACCGGTCCGTAGTAGACACCCAGCAGCTCGCGGTTCCACCAGCGGCCCGTTTGCGTGCGCTCTTCCGGCGTCGTGAATCGGTAGACGTAGTACAACGCGCGGAGATAGCGCGGCGGACGATCCGGAAACGGATTCGTGCGCAACAATCCGATCGTGGGGCCATCGCCTTCGAGCAGCTTCGCGAGGAACGCGGCGAACCATGGGTGCGCCTCCGGGTCGCCCATCGCAGCAAACCACATCAACCAATCCAGTCGCAGATGATACGGTGCGATTTGCGCCGGCAGCTGTGACGGGTCGCCAGGTTTACCTTTGAACTCATACGCCCGCCACACCGTTGCGGGCGTGATCGCTTCTGCGTCGGTGCCCTCGATGACGATCTCGTGGCGCACCTGCGTGATGCTGCCGAACGCGCCATAGGTATTCACGATGTGGAGCGGGTTGTACGAGTAGTTCATCAGCTGGCCGGCTGACAAAAGATTCAACACCGGCTTCACGCTCATTAACACGACAAGAGCCGCGAGCGCGTACATCCCACCGCGATAGGTTGCCGAGGAAGGTTGCGGCATCGGAACGGAGACCGGCAGCCCCGCCCACCAGCGATCGTCGATCGTCGGGATGCAGAGGACTATCGTCAACCAGTTCAACCATGAGAGATTCCCGCTGATGATGAGAACGAGTTGAAGGACGATCGTCAGCGCACCGCCGATCGACGCGAACGGCTGCGGTAGGAAATAGAGAAAAGGGATGGCGAGTTCGACGACGTGGTTGAACGCGACGCCAGCGCGATGGAGCGCCGACGGCAGCCAGTGGAAGTACCAACTCAGCGCGTTCGGAATGGGCTGCGTTTCGAAATAGTAGTTCAGACACGTCAAGTCGCGCCAGCAGGGATCGCCGCGTAGTTTGATCAAGCCGGCGCCAAACATGTCGCGGAAGAGAACCCATCGGACGAGCCAGATCACAATCGCGCTCGGCACTGCGGCGCTACTGCCGAGAAAAATCGCGAGGAATCCGGTTTCAAGCAGCAGCGATTCCCAGCCGAAGCCGTAGAAGATCTGGCCGACGTTCACGAAGGAGAGATACAAAATCCAGAGTCCGCACCAGATGGCGCCCGATGCGAGCGCCGATCGATCGAACCATCCGAGGAAGGCGATGCACGACAACGCGATGCCGATCCATGCGCTTACGCGAAACGTCGTGTCAGTTGGCGAGAGATAAAAGAGACTCGGAGACTCCCCGAACGGGACGAAGCGAACGAACCGCGCCACAGGCAACAGTCCGTGCTCGCCGAGCAGCGGCACGAACTGATTCGCGGCGCACAGGAACGCAATGAAGTAGATGAGAGCGACACCACGCGCGAACACCCATCTTGACAGCGAATAACCGATGAGCCCATCCGCCATGGCGCCCCGGGGATCACCTGCAAGCAACGTCAGTGCTCAGCCCGCTCACGGAGGGAGGCGCTCATGAGGCCGGTAATCCTGCCGCAGTTCGTATCCATTGCCCGCTCGCGTAAAAAGCGATCCGTGGCTGTCAGATCCTCGTACTCCTCTAGCTTAGCTAGCAGTGTTTCGTACTCAGCTTCAAGCTCTTCTTGAGTGATGGCAGTCCTCTGAACAACACCGATTCGCCTAAGGCCGAGCTGCTTATTGTTACGAGCTCTCGACTGGCCGTGTTCGCATCACTGGATTACATCCGGGCCCGACAGCGCGTGGGTAGTCCAGTGCAGTCGCCACTCCACCGATGCCCTCGATGGCTTCTTGGTCGGCAAGCGTTTCCTACTTCACAATCGGGGACCTACCGAGACGTTTCGTGAGACGCTCGCCGCCACGGGTGTCGAGACCGCGCGACTCCCGCCGAAATCGCCTAATTGTGAGGCGTTCGCCGAGCGCTTCGTCTGAAGTATCAAGGAATCGCGTCTCGATCGGTTGATTCTGTTCGATGAGGCCTCATTACGGCGGGCGATACTCGAAGAGGTCGCGCACTATCGTCTTGAGCCGAATCATCAAAGCCTCGGGACCGCGCACACCGCTGGCGCCGAGGCCCGCTGCTTGAGTCCGATTCGCCGCCGACCTCGCCTGGACGGATTGCTCAACTAATGGAATACTCCGCCCCTGACTCATCACGATGGCGCCATGATCGGGGAGAAGGTACTACGAGCGCGCCGCGTGATGGTCGATTCGGCTGGCCGTTCGAACACTACGAGTGTGGGACACAACCGATGCCGTTGAAGCGGCGCGACCGATTGGGCGGCCATGTGCACGAATACGAGCGCGCGGCGTAATCAGATCGAATTCCCGTACCCTTCAGGATTCTTCGGTTGAGGTGCGGCGAGAAACCTGGTCTTGCGCCTCCAGGGCAGGGCCCACCGACCCCGGCGCGTTGACCATCAGGTGTATATGCACACGTGATCGCGTCGGCATTAGAAGAGAGTCCTTATGAGCCTCCGGTGGTTCATGGCGCCGATTTTAAAACCTAGCGGCGGTCAATACTGGATCACGAAGTTCTTGAGGCTGGCGAGTCGGGGTGGTAGACTCCGCCACGCCAACGAAATACTCATGTCGTCAGGTCAGTCACGCTTCATGTCAGCAGGCAATTTAGATATGTAGTCAAGCGACCCGCACGCACCTTGATCACAGCCAAGGGCCTCACCCCTGGCGTCAGTTCCGTCGTCGTCGGTCACCCGGATTTGCGGTTTGGATTCGGAGGACTCTATGTGGCGATCGATCGGGTTGGCACTTCTTGTTGCGACGGTCTGCCTCACATTTCTGCCTGGTGCGCCCAACGCTCAGCGCGCGTTCTGGGACGTCGTCACACACGCAAGCCGCGCCGCACTTCCTGGTTTCACCACAATAGAAGGGTCCAGCTTGGTGCTGATCGAGAGGACGCGGTCGGTGACGACTGACGGCGATGGCCGCTACACGATCGTCGATCTTCGACCGTTCACCTACAAGCTAACGTTCGGTCTCGCCGGTTTTTCCACTGCTGTGCACGAGGAGGTCGAGCCGCCTGGTAACAGAAGAGCACCCATCAAGGGTCGGAAGCCTCGGCCGTTAGTTTCTACGACCAATCAGCGCGGACGTGTGTATGGAGGCTCTTTTTGGAACGCCAGGGGACCGAGCCACGCCCTGTGAACCGCGAGTAGGAGAGGACCTTCGCCACAGCTCCTTTCGATCGGCGAAGTCCGACTAGGTTCCATTGTTTCGTGGGCTGACAGAGGAGGGTGAGATGACACCCGACATCAATCTAATGCGGAAATCTCGTACGTTCGCCCATCTCGGTGGGAGGCTGCACAGCCTGCTGACTGCTGTCATCAGTTTGCTCGTGCTAGTTGGCCCAGTGAGCGCCGGCCAAGATCAAGAGGCCAGCATCATCGGTCAGGTCACGGATGAAAGTGGTGCCATTCTGCCCGGGGTGACAGTGACAGCCACGAGCCCCGCGCTGCAGGTGCCGTCGGTGACCACGGTCACCAATGAACTTGGCGAATATCGATTGTCGCCGCTCTCGATCGGAACCTATGAAGTGTCGTACGCGCTCTCCGGCTTCCAGACCGTCAAGCAGGAAAACATCCGTCTGACCGTCGGGTTCACGGCCAAACTGGACGTCGCACTGAAGGTGGGGACGTTGGAGGAATCGGTGACCGTATCCGGCGCATCGCCGACGGTCGACGTGACCTCCACTGCCACCACGACGCAGCTTACCCGGGAGACCCTCGAACTCATACCCACCACCCGCAATGGACTCACATCGGTCCTCGAGCAAGCGCCTGGTTTACGCGGAATCATTGATATCGGCGGGAGTAACTTTTCCGCCGTTCCGGACTTCCACGGCTGGGGGCAGGAAGGCGAGTACTGGTCGACCTTAGAAGGGGTCCTGGTCTCAAACTACGCGAGCAACAACGCAGCCGGCGGCTACTCTGATTACTCGACGTTTGAGGAGACGCAAGTCGGCGGAATCGCCAAGGGTGCTGAAATCCCGCTTCGGGGCGCTTCGCTCTCCGTTATCGTAAAGTCCGGCGGAAATGCATTCCACGGCGGCGGCTTTTTGGGTGGCACGACCAACCGGTTGGAGGGCAACAATCTCGATAGCACACTCATCTCAGAGGGTCTCACAGGAACGGTCAATCAAACGCAGTGGGATGCGAGCCTCGATTTAGGGGGACGGATCATTCGGGACAAGCTGTGGTTTTACGTGGCCGGCCGATCGCGGAAACTCAATCTCGATATTCCGGGTGTCTACGAGGCACCCGAGGCACCGAATAATCAGGCGGTCCATACACAGGCGCAGGAATACAACACCGAAAAAATCTCTTATCAGGCTAGTACCGGAAATCGATTCATCGTGTTCCATCAGCACGGTCTCAAACGCGAGATCGCCACCGACGTGACGCTCCTTCTACCGTGGGCATCGCGGCAGACTTCAGATGTGCCTACCGACACGGCCAAAGTGGAATGGCAAGGCGTCAGGGGGAATTTGGTGGCCACCGTCCAGTTCGGCCACA
>JBPYEE010000290.1:0-4994 GCA_051985095.1 Vicinamibacterales bacterium
TCCTCTCGGCGCCCGTAACTGCCTCTCGTGTGCTCGCAAATGAGCACAAATTGAGCACACGCGCCGTCGTGAACGGTGGCGACGAAAAAGAATCTGAAGATTTCTTCAGGAAAATTGGTGGACGGCAGGAGGCTCGAACTCCCGACCTCCGCGTTGCGAACGCGGCGCTCTCCCAACTGAGCTAGCCGCCCACTAAACCGAACCCCAAGTCTACCATGCTTGGTACACTCACTCGGATATGGCCGATCTGAACCGCATCGGCGTCTTGACCGGCGGCGGAGACGCGCCGGGCCTCAACGCCGTCATTCGCGCAGTCGTCAAGACCGCATGCAACGCCGGTATCGAATGCGTCGGAGTCGAAGACAGTTTCGATGGACTGATCGAAGCGGATCGGTCGCGCGTGCTGACCCCTCGCGATGTCACCGGCATCCTGCGGCTGGGAGGCACGATTCTCGGCACCACGAACAGGGGCGATCCGTTCTCGGGCCCCGTCATGACCTCCGAAGGTACCCGTGACTACTCGGACCGCGTCGTCGAGATGTTTCACAGGATGGACCTTGATGCCCTGATCGTGATCGGCGGCGACGGGACACTCAGGATCGCCCACAAGTTCTGGGGCCGCGGCATCCCGGTTGTCGGTGTGCCGAAGACGATCGACAACGACATCACGGGCACGACGAATTGTTTCGGTTTCGATACCGCGGTCGCATTCGCGACCGACGCAATCGACCGGCTGCACACGACCGCCGAAGCCCATCACCGGATCATGGTCGTGGAGGTCATGGGACGCGACGCCGGATGGATCGCGCTCTACGCAGGGGTCGCTGGCGGCGCAGATGCGATCCTCATCCCGGAGATCTCATTCGACATCTCGATGGTCGCCGAGCGCCTGCGGGCCCGCGACCGCTGGGGCGCCAAATTCAGCATCGTCGTCGTCGCCGAGGGCGCGGTCCCGAGGAGAGGCACCGCATCGCTCATCGACGCGCCTGACGGTCCACGCGTCAAATGCAGGGGCGGCGGCATCGGCGCGCAGGTCGCTGCCGCGCTGGCGGAAGCGACAGGTAAAGAAACGCGATCGGTCGTGCTCGGCCATCTCCAGCGCGGCGGCGCACCGACGAGCTTCGATCGTGTGCTTGCAACCCGGTTTGGCGGGAAGGCGGTCGAACTGGTCCGGCACCGTGAGTTCGGGACCATGGTCGCGTTCGATCCGCCCGACATCATCGCCCGGCAGCTGGCGGATGTCGTCGGCAAGACGAAAACGGTGCCGGCCGATCATGACCTGCTGCTGACGGCCAGGGCGCTCGGCGTCACCTTTGGCGACGCCTGAACGGCGGTCAGCGACCGGTCTGCAGGACGTCGAGGTATTTGAGGGCGCCGCCGGTATTGAAGAGCACGACGCGCTCGTGCCGTTTGATTGCGCCCTCGGCCACGAGCCGCTGGATCGCGACCAGCGCGGCGCCCCCTTCGGGCGCGGCGCTGATGCCCTCGTGTCTGCCGATTGCAAGCATGCCGTCCACCATCGCACAGTCAGGGACGGCGAGCGCCGTGCCGCCGCTCTCGCGGACGGCGCGCAGAATCAGAAAGTCGCCGATCGCGCGCGGCACCCGGAGCCCGTCGGCGATCGTTGTTGGGTTCTCCCAGGGCACCGCCTTCTTGGTCCCTTCCTGAAACGCGCGGACGATGGGAGCACAATGTTCCGCCTGCACCGACACCATCTTCGGGCGCGTCCGTCTCGATAACCAGCCGATCTGCTCCAACTCCTCGAACGCTTTCCACATCCCGACCATGCCCGTGCCGCCGCCGGTCGGATAGACGATCCAGTCGGGCAGCTGCCACTCCATTTGCTCGGCGAGCTCGTACCCCATCGTCTTCTTGCCTTCGATCCGATACGGCTCTTTCAGCGTCGACACGTCGTACCAGCCCAGCGGGCCTCCCTTTTCGGCCGCGATCCGCCCAGCGTCGGTGATCACGCCATCGACCAGCGTGACGTTGGCGCCGTACAACCGGCATTCGTCAACAAACGGCCGCTTTGCATCCTTCGGGATGAAGACCTCGCAGGCGAGGCCGGCCGCAGCCGAGTACGCCGCGGCGGCATTGCCGGCGTTGCCGGCCGTCGGAAGCGCAATCGTCGTGGCACCGATGTACTTCGCGCGCGTGATTGCAGCCGACTGGCCACGTGCCTTGAAGGAGTTCGTCGGGTTCAGCGATTCGTCCTTGATGTAGAGGCGATCGAGGCCGATAGAGGCACCAAGCGACCGTGCGTGCACGAGTGGGGTGAACCCTTCGCCGAGCGTGACCGGCTGTTCGCCGTCGAACAGCGGCATCAGCTCGCGGTACCGCCACATCGTCGGCTCCCGGCCGCGCAGGGCCTCGCGCCGCCAGGACCGCGCTGCCTCGAGATCGTAGCGCGCCAGCAGCGGCGCGCCGCACGCGCACAGGAAATGACGTCCCTTCGGATCGAGAGGCGGCGCGCCGCACGGAACCGAGCACTCTAGGTGCATGAAATACGACATGTCGCACCGTCCATCACTTGCCGAGCAGCTCGGTATCCTTCTTTTTCTGCAGTTCGTCGATTTGCTTGATGAAATTGTCGGTGAGCTTCTGCACTTCCTCGAGGCTCTTGCGCTCGTCGTCCTCCGAGATCTTGTGGTCTTTGAGGAGCTTCTTCAGTCGATCGTTGGCGTCGCGCCGGGCGGTCCGCACGTGATTGCGGCCTTCTTCGCTCAGCTTGTGCACGTGCCGCGAGAGATCCCTGCGCCGCTCTTCGGTCAGCGGCGGGATGGGAATGCGCACGACCTTGCCGTCGTTCGAGGGGTTCAGGCCGAGATCAGACGCGCGGATCGCTTTTTCGATCGCCGACAGCTGCGACGGATCGAAGGGCTGCGCCACGATCATCGTCGGTTCTGGCACCGAGAGGCTCGCCACCTGATTGAGCGGCAGCCTCGACCCGTACGCCTCGACGTGCACAGGATCGAGAATCGTGGTGGTCGCGCGTCCAGTCCGCACACCTGCCAGTTCGTGACGCAGGTGCTCGGTCGCCGCACTCATCCGCTTCGTGCATTCGGCTTGCAGCCCCTTCACGTCATTCACGTCCATGTTCGCTCTCCGCTAGGCAGTGACCAGGGAGCCGACCGGCTCACCGACGATCGCGCGCTTGATGTTGCCGGGCGTCCGCAGGTTGAAGACGACGATCGGGAGGCGGTTGTCCATGCACAGCGAGATCGCCGTCGCGTCCATTACTTTCAGTCCCTGCTCGAGCACCTGCAGGTACGAGATCCGGTCGAATCGCGTCGCGCCTGGCTTCACCAGAGGGTCGGCGTCGTAGATGCCATCGACTTTCGTGGCCTTCAGGATCACGTCCGCCTTGATTTCCATCGCACGCAGCGCCGCGGCGGTGTCGGTGCTGAAATACGGGTTGCCCGTGCCGGCGCCGAAGACCACGACCCGGCCTTTTTCGAGGTGGCGGATGGCTCGCCGGCGGATAAAGGGCTCGGCGACGGCGCGCATTTCGATCGCCGTCACCACGCGGGTGAGCACCCCCTGCTGCTCGAGCGCGTCCTGCAGCGCCAGGGCATTGATGACCGTCGCGAGCATGCCCATGTAGTCCGCGGTCGCGCGGTCCATGCCGCGCGCGCTCGCCGCGACGCCGCGAAAGATGTTGCCGCCGCCGATGACGATCGCCGTCTCGACGCCCATGCCCTGAATCTCCGCCACGTCCCGGGCGATTTGGGTCGCAATCGCCGGATCGATGCCGTAGCTCTGGTCGCCCATGAGCGCTTCGCCGGAGAGTTTGAGGAGAATCCGTTTGTAGGCGGGCTGTCGGTCGGAGGCCACGAGCGACGATTATAGCGAATCGCGACGGGCCGTTGGTCAGCCCGTCGCCTCGCCGACCTTCAGTCGCGCAAAGCGCGCCACCGTCAGCGACGCACCCAGTGTCTGGTTCGCCGCGGCGATGACCTCCTTCACCGTTTGCTTGGGGTCGCGGATCGACGCCTGATCCGGGAGCACTACTTGCGCGTAGAAGCTTCCAAGTTTCCCCTCGACGATCTTGTCGATCACGTGGGCCGGCTTGCCCGACTGTTCCATCTGGGCGCGATAGATGGATTTCTCCTTGTCGAGAACCTCTGCCGGTACCTCCTGGCGGGTCGCATAGAGCGGGCTTGCCGCCGCGACCTGCATGGCGATCTCCTTCACCAGCGTGGCGAACTCGTCGCGTTTACCGAGGTCCGGGGACACGCCCGTGAACTCGACCATCACGCCGATCTTGCCGCCCAGGTGGATGTACTGGCCGACGTACCCCTGACCGGCGAACCGCACGAACCGGGGTACCGCCATGTTCTCCCCCAGTTTGCCGATCGTCTGCGCGACGCGCTTCTTGACGACGCCGTCCGGATCGTCGAGCCACGTCTGGTTCGCACGATCGCCGGTCGTCTCGATCTCGTCGAGCACCGCCTCGATCAGCTGCCTGAAATCGTCGGTCCGCGCGACGAAGTCCGACTCACAATTCACCTCGACGAGCACGCCACGGGACCGGTCGGCCGAGAGCCGGTGGCCGATGAGACCCTCGTTGGTGGATCGCCCCGCCTTCTTCGCCGCGCTCGCGAGGCCCTTCTTTCGCAGAATCGTCGTCGCCTCGTCGAAATTGCCGTTCGCCTCGGTCAGCGCCGCCTTGCAGTCCATCATCCCCGCGCCCGTCTGGTCGCGAAGTTTCTTCACCATCTCTGCCGGAATCGCTGCTGTCGCCATCGCTCTCTCCGAATTCGTACGAAAAAAAAGGCCGGCCCCGTTGGAGCCGGCTCGCTCAAAGGGGCAGCGCAGGTGGCTCAGGCCGAGGCGGGCGCGGTCTCGCGAGGCCGCCGCTGCGGTCGCGCGGCGCGCCGCGGGTCGGTTTCCGACTGCGCGGCGTCCTCTTCGGCCTGTCGGGACGCCTCGGCGTCGGCCGACTGCTTCATATCGCGCCCGGCGATCACGGCGTCCGCAATCCGCGACGCTAC
>JBPYEE010000291.1:0-4628 GCA_051985095.1 Vicinamibacterales bacterium
TTGCGGCCAGGATCTGAGGGGATGACGGGGAAACAGGCTGTCGCCTTCGTCCGCCGCCACGGCGTCGTGCTTCAGGCGGCCCGCGGCCCCGTTCCGTCGCTGGCCGAGGCGATCGCCGGTGGACGCATTCGCGGCAGTTGGTGGGCACATCCGAAGGGGAAGGCGATTTTCAAAGCCGCGCAGGCGATTGCCGACAGCAATGACGTGTTGGTGTGCCGGCTGGTCGACGGGAAGATCACCTACGTCCACCGGCGTTTGTGGGCCGCGCTGGTCCGGCTGGCGCCGGCATTCGCGAAGGCGCGTCTCGCGAAGACGTGGGATGAACACACCGCGAGCGGCGCACATCGACAGCGGCGACTCGCGTTTCCACGATGGGTGCCGCCGGAGGTGATGGCAGAGGCGCGGGCGCTGTCCCGCGCCTCGGCGGAACAACTGCTGCGCCCATCGCTCGGTCCGGCCCCCGCGCGACAGCGGTAGGGCATCCGAACAAGGCGCGCGGGATCGCACGCGCCGCTTTTCCACAAAAACTGTTGAAAAGCTGTTTGCCGATGCCCCGCCGCGCAGTGGCCGCGCGGTTTTTCCTGGCGTTTCTCCGCTTTGCACTATTTCAGGGCATCGGCACCGGGTAGGGATGGCGTGGCGCTGACCGAAGCTGACTCGGTCCAGCCCGATCTGCCGGCATCGCTACTCCTTGTGGCGGGTGGCCAAATCGTAAATCAGTCCGCCGATCCCGCCGGTCGCGGCGCCGACGGCCGCGCCTTTCTTGCCGCCGGCGAGGGCGCCCACCGCGGTGCCCGCGCCCGCGCTGCCACCGATGATCAGTGCCTCCTTCTCCCAGGAGCGGCCGCGCTCATGGACTGTCGGGGCGTGACGGTCGACGATCACCGGCCGCTCTCCGATCTCCTCGGGGCTGACGCCGTCGCGGAGTTCGACCGGATGAAGGCCCGATTCGTCCCGCAGATACGCGCGGCGCGTCGCCGGCGCGGCGTGCGACGGAATGACGAGATCGGCTCGTCGTCCGTCTGCGAGCGTCACGGGGACGATCGTTCCAGGAAGCGATCCTTCGGGTGTTGCGACGCTGTCGGCATACGCGCCGGTGATGCCGTACTGCTGTTGCACCCGATCGGGGGTCACCGCCTGCGCGTCGCGGCTGCACGCCGCGCCTCCACAGCACGCAGCAGCCGCGATGGTAAGCACGATTACAGATGTTGTCGATGTCATCATCGTCGGACACCTCGCGCGGATGTGTGTAGCAACCTGAGTACCATCTCAACGGTTTCTGCCCTCCATCGAGCCGTGGCATCGGTCCTGCACCCGGATGGGGCCTGAGGAGGGACGCCGTGAAAGCGACCGCAGCCTTCGTGTTCGTGATGGTTTTCGTCATGACCGCACCGTCGGCTCGCGCAGAACAGTTCATCACGCCCTTCATCGGCTACAACTTCGGCGGGGATTCGGGCAACTGTCCGGCGATCACCAACTGCACGGAGAAACACAGCAACTACGGCGTGTCCTTCGGCGTGATGGGGGCGCTGTTCGGGATCGAAGAGGACATCAGCTTCGCGCAGAATTTTTTCGGTGACGCACCCAACTCCTCGAACTCCGTGTTCTCGGCCATGACGAACCTTCTTCTCGGCCTCGGCGTCGGCCCGGTGCGACCGTACGTGCTCGGTGGCCTCGGGCTCATTCGACCGCATGTCTCATCGATTGGCTTCGACACGAACAACAACAACCTCGGCTACGACCTCGGTGGCGGGTTGACGGTGTCGATTGCCCCACATGTCGCCGTTCGAGGCGATGTCCGGCACCTGCACACGCTGCAGGACGTGAACGTGCTGCTGTTTTCGGGTCAACGTCTCGATTTCTCCCGCGCGAGCCTTGGCCTGACGTTCCGCTGGTAACGTCCCGCCGGGACGTCATCGGACTTCGCGGTGGCTGTCGACCCAGTACGCCCAGAGCGCGACGAGCCACAGCGCCTCGGCGGTCCAGGCTACGGCGAATGCGCTGGGCGGTGGCGGTCCCGCAAGGTTGGCGACGTAGACCACCGCCAGAAACCCCACGAGCGTCCAGCACCCGATCGATCCGATTCGATCGCGTGCCCGCGTGGTGCGGACGTACAGGAAGACGCCTGCCGCGAAGATCACACTCTCGACGATGATCGTCGCCGGTATCGAGTTCCACAGGCCGAGCCCCACGCGCGTCGACCCCGTCACCGTCAACGGCACGTCCGGCCGATGCGTGATCCAGTCGAGGACCCAGTGGCTGACCACCGCCACGGCAATGGTCACGGCTGCCACCGTCGATCGGCGGACCATCCAGTACAGCGCCGCGACGAGGAGGCCCCAGATGACGAGCGCTTCCAGGCTGTGCGAGTACGGGTACGAAACAAACCTGAGCGGAGTGACAGCCGTGTTGCCGGGATCGATCTCGACGCGCTCGACGCCGGTCAGGACGAGCGTGGGCCAGAGCAGATCGGCCAGCTGGCAGGCCACAAACAGCACGCCGAGCGAGACGGCCGGTGCCCATCGTTTGGCGCCGAAGCCGACGCCGTAATGGCCGATGAACATGTCGTCACAGACTAACGCAGCGTCCAGGTCGGCGAGCCGGTTTTTCGAGCACGGAGACGCCGGCGGGTGCGCAGCGAGGGTGAGGCGGACGTCGCGCGGCAGGCGGCATGTGCCGCCGTGGTTCGTGGCGTCACAAGGTCGCCCGCGCCGTCGGATCGTCTCCGCGATGCGCGGCACGCGCCGCGCGCGTCAACGTGGTCAGGACCGTCCACACGGCGGCCCACTCGTCGGGGCTCATTGACGACCGCAACTGCGTCTGGGCCTCGCGCCACGCCGGCCGGGCTTCACCGAGCCGGCGACGTCCGGCTGGCGTGAGCGCCACGCGTCGCTCGCGGGCATCGGGACCGACGGCGATCGTGATCCATCCCCGCTGATTGAGGAGTTTCAGGTTTCGGGAGAGCGTCGCCTTGTCGAGATCGAAGAGCCGGCCCAGCGTGATCTGGTTGTACGCACCCTGTCGATCCAACGCCGCCAGCAGCGCGAATTGCGGCCCTTCGATCCCGTGCCGTCGCAACCAGCTGTCGTACAGCTGGGTGACGGCGCGCGACGCCCGGCGAACCGATGCACACGCGCAGACCAGGTCGGCGACATCCTCGGCCGGCCGCCGATCGGCGGTTCTGCGACGTGTCATGTCTTACCGGTTGCTTCCGGCCCCGTTGGCGGCCGGCGCGGTCAACACCCGCAGCGGCGAGAGCGGTCCGAGTGCGGTGAACTCGAGATCATTCAGGTTCGCTTTCGAGAGCGGCAAGGTCTCCATGAGCGCCTTCGCCTCGGCGATCGTGGTCGCATTCATGATGAAGAGCACGCCGCGCCCGTCACTGCGCGAGTACCACTGTTGAATCTTGCCGTCCAGATAGAGCTGCACCGTGGCGCGGACCTCGTCGGGCATCACTTTCATCACCTGCGATCGGTCGACGCCGGCTTTGATCGTCAAGTTCACCAGCACGGCCGTCGTCGGTGTCGGCGTCGGCGGTGCCTGCGCGGACACTGACAGGGTCCCCAGCAGAATGGCCCCAACCCCCGCCGCCACGGTCCATTTCGGTGCGATCATCATAGCGCCCTCCAGATTTTCTCGAGCCGCGTGCCGTTGATAATGTTGTATATACAACTATCAGCCGCGCGCCGTCAACCACCGACGGGCCTCCCGCCGACCCTGTCCAAATGGGGGATGTCAGCCGCAGCCATCGCGGTACGATGAGAGCCGTAGCGGAGGGTTCATGACCACTGGCTCGTCCGAGAGGACCCACTGCCTGTCGCCTTCGCGGGTCCGCCCGCCGGGTGCCGCGGCGACGGGTCCGGCCCGATACGCCCGCATGCTGCCCGAGCTCCCCGCGCTCGACGTGGATGAGACGCTGATTCGCGCAATCGGCCGCGCCGGCGGGTTGTGCGACTGTGACGCGGAGGAGGACGCGCCGGCCTCGCTCGGTCGAACGGCGGCCGGCTGGCCGATCTTCGGGCAGTTCATCGCGCATGACGTCACCGCCGATCGCTCCGCGCTGCAGAGTCACGTTGACCCGACGGCGCTGCGAAACGCGCGTGCGCCGCAGTTGAACCTCGAATGTTTGTACGGCGACGGGCCCGTGGGGCACCCCTTTCTCTACCAGCGCGACGATCCGGCGAAATTCCTCCTCGGGGCGGGCGGTCGCGACGTGTGCCGGAACGCCGAGGGCCTGGCGATTGTCGGAGACCCACGGAACGACTCGCATATGCTCGTGTCGCAAATGCATCTCGCGATGCTGAAGGCGCACAACGAGTTCGTCGACGAGGCGCGTGGCCGCGGCGTCGCCGACCATGAGGTGTTCGCTACCGCCGCGCGCGACATGCGGTGGCACTATCAGGCCGCAGTCCTCGGTGAATTCCTGCCAACGCTGGTCGGCCGACCGCTGGTCGACGAAATCCTGGCCGAGGGTCCGCGGTGGTTCCGTCCTTCAGATGAGGCGTTCATCCCGCTCGAATTCGCCGACGCCGCGTACCGCTACGGGCACTGCCAGATTCGCCAGCGATATCGATTGAATCGGGCGACCGACCCGGTGCCCGTCTTTCCAGACCTGCTGGGCTTTCGAC
>JBPYEE010000292.1:0-5174 GCA_051985095.1 Vicinamibacterales bacterium
CCCGCACATTGCCAGACGAGCTGCGTCACGATCTGCACGAGCACCAGCCAGTTGATGATCTCCCCGAGCGGCAGGAAACAAAACGGTACCGTCACGGCGCCAATCGTCAGGAGCGACACGTGCGGGATGCGTTTCGTCGCATGCACGCGCGCGAAGACGTGAAAGAACTGGCCGTCGCGCGCCGCTGCGAACGGCACGCGTGAGTACCCGAGAATCAACCCGTACAGGGACGTGACGGTGACAAACAGGATGAGCACCGTCATCACGTCTGACGCGAGCCGTCCCGCCGCCGGGTCGGCGAAGGTCCGGGCGATAAAGAGCGATGCGATCGCCTCGGAGCGCTGCGCCTCCGCCCACGGGATGACGCCGAGGATCACCGTACTCATCGCGATGTAGAGGACAACGACGGAGAGGATCGACAGGACGATCGTCCGAGGCACCGTCCGTCGCGGATCCCGCACTTCCTCGGCGATATTGCAGACGTTGTTGTAGCCGCCGTAGTTGTACATCGCGAGCAACGACACGGCGCCGATGCGCGACACGAGCGCCCGATCGAAGACGAACGCCGAGCGCGGAAACGCAAACGCCCGGGCGGCCGAGAACCGGGGCAGGCCGCCGAGAATGACCCAGCCGACGGTCAGGGCGACGCCGGCGAGCATCATGACCGACAACTGCCCCACCTCCCGGGTCGGCCGGTAGAGGAGCGCGGTCATCGCCACGACCACCAGGGCGGCGGCCGCGTCGTGCGCCGCCGGCTGCATCCGCCAGAAGACGCCGAGATAGTTCGCGAATCCGACGGCGCCACTGGCAATCGAGAGCGGCGCGACGATCATGGCCTGGAAGATGAACAGAAAACCCATCAGAGGGCCGATCCCGAAGGGCCGGTACGCTTCGCGGAGGTAGATGTACGGCCCGCCGCTCTCGGGCAGCGCGGCGCCAAACTGCGCATACACCAGCCCATCGCACAGCGCGAGCACGGCGCCCGCCACCCAGGCGTAGACGATGTGCGGCCCGCCCATCGCGGCGAGCATGATGGGGATCGTCAGGAAGGGCCCGACGCCGACCATGACCAGGACATTCGCAGCCGTCGCCTGCAGCAGGCCGAGACTGCGATCGAGGCGCGGCGGGCCGGTGTCGGTCACCACGGCTGCAACGCCCGCACGAGATGTCCCGCCAGCACCCCGTCGTTGACCAGCGGGTGACGCGCCAGCGCCAGGACGGCGTCGGCGTCGGCGCGCGTCGACGCCGCGCGTAGCGTCAGCCACTCGAAGTCCTTGACGCGCATCATCAGGTCCTGGGCCGACTCAGGAATCTCGCCGACGGCGAGGGGTCTCGCGCCGCTGGCATTCACCACGCACGGCACTTCGACCACGTCGTCGGCGTCGAAATCGCGGAGCGCGCCGCGATTCGGTACGTTGAGCGGGATGATGGCGTTCGCGTTGAGGGCCATGGCGCGGACCACGCTCACGGCGATCCTGTCGTAACCGGTCAGCGCAGCCGGCGGCCGCACGATCGGGCCGGCCGCGCCGGATTCGATCTGCAGGTAGGTTTCGTCGCGCGTTTGCAGGTATTTCGCGTAGATGGCCGGTCGATCGACGCCGTCCGCAGCCGCCAGATCGCGAAACAGCCGCCCGGTGAGCGCCTCCAGCGCGGCGCCGCGCGTGCGACCGGCCCGGCGCGTGTTGTTGAGCGCCGCCTCGGGGTGGTAGTAGAAAAAGAGATACTCGGTCGGCAGCAAACGCAGCGATTGAAGGAACGCCGGGTCGAACATCGCGGTCCGGTAGATCCCGACGAGTGACGCCGGATCGGCCCACAGTCGCGACAGGTGCGCCACGCCGTCGCAGTACACCTCGCGCAGCCATCCGAGGTGATTGAGCCCGAAATAATCGAAATAGCAGCGCGAGGCGTCGACCTGCAGGGACCGCGCGACCGCCTCAAACAACTCGGTCGGCGTATCGCAGATGCCGACCACCCTGGCCCCGGTGGAGGCGGTAATCGCCTGCGTCACGATGCTCACCGGGTTCGCGAAATTGACGATCCAGGCGCGGGGGGCCTCTGACTCGACGAGGCGCGCATACTCGAGCGCGGCCGGAACCGTCCGCATGGCCATGGCGAAGCCGACGGCGCCGACGGTTTCCTGGCCGACGACGTGGTGTGCGATCGCGATTGCCTCGTCGCGGGCGCGAGCGGCCAGTCCGCCGGCACGAATCGTGAGGAACACGAAATCGGCGCCGTCGACGCACGAACGCGCGTCCCGGGCCACCCGAACCGACGGCGCAAAGATGGCTGCCAGCGGCGCGATGAGCGCCAGCCGCTCGGTGTCGATGTCAAACAGCGCGATCTCATCGACCCGCAGGTCTGAGCCGGCGAGGCCCCTGACGAGGAGCGGGGTCCGTACCCCCGCGCCGCCGATGATCGCGATCTTCATACGCCGCCCGCCCGCTCGGTCGACCGCGCGGCGAGGCGGTTCGCAAACCGCACGGCCCGAGCGACGGGCGCACCGCGAAGCCGCGCGGCGAGGAAGCCGGCGTTGAACACGTCGCCCGCGCCCGTCGTATCGACCACGCGGACACGCGGCGCCGGGTCGCGAACGTTGAGACCGCAGCCCACCACGTGGGCGCCGGCCCCACCCAGTTTGATGACGATCGGATGCGGCATCGCCCGCCACAGGCGGCGGCTGCCGTAGAGTCGGGCTTCGTCGCGATTGAGAAACACCACGTCGAGGGCGCCGCACAGTCGCTCGAGGTCTCGATCGGCGGCAAGCGACGGGTTCCAGCCGAAATCCCACGACGTCGTGACGCCGCGACGCCGCAGCCGCTCGATCGTCGCCAGCCACGGGCGGCACGGCCGAGGGCAGAAGGCAAAATGAACGTGCCGCGTGCGCAGGCGCGGGACAACCGGGCGCAGACGCGCCGGCAGCTGGCGGTTGGCTCCGTCGAAGGTGATGAACCGGCGGTCGCGCGGCGTGGACAGCGCGACGGTCAGCGCCGTGGGTTCGCGCGAGCGGCGCAGGTTGCGCACCGAGACACGCGCGTGCTGCAGGCGCGCGGCGGCATCGGGGCTGAGCGCGCTCGCGATTGCACACCGGAGCCCGAGTCGAGCCGCCGCAATCGCCGTAATGACGGCCCCGCCGCCGCTCGTGCGCACAAACGCATCGGTCCTCACCTCGTGGCCCGGGCGAGGCAGCGCGGTCAGATTGTAAAACACGAAGTCGTCGAAGGCCTCGCCGGCGGTGACCAGGTCGAACACCGACGGGAAGGTATCATAGGCGCGCCATGATCTTTTCGCGGCGCTGGGTCGTGCCGATCCTGGTCGTCGGCGCATGGGCCAGTGCCCGTGGCGCCGCGCCCCCGCTGCCGCAGGATCTCGGCGCGTCCGGCACCTGGCAAAAGCTGCAGAAGCTTCGGACGGTGGCCAGTCTCATGCACACAACGGCGCACCCGGACGATGAGCAGGGCGGGCTGCTCACGCTCCTGAGCCGCGGCGAAGGCGTCCGCGTCTCGTTGCTGACGCTCAATCGCGGCGAAGCCGGCGACAACGCCATCGGACCCGAACTGTTCGACGCGCTCGGCCTGATCCGGACCGACGAACTGCTGCGGGCCGACCAGTACTACGGCGTCGACCGGCAGTACTTCACGACGGCGATCGATTACGGCTTCTCGAAGCGACTCGACGAAGCGCTCGAAAAGTGGGGACGCGAGAACATTCTGCGCGACGTCGTGCGGATCATCCGGATGGAACGCCCCCTGGTGGTCGTGTCTCGGTTTCAGGGCGCCGACCGCGACGGCCACGGCAACCATCAGGCTGCGGGCTTGATCACGCAGGAAGCCTATCGAGTCGCCGGCGATGCTGCGGCCTTCCCGGACCAGCTCCGGGACGGACTGCGGCCCTGGCAACCGCTGAAGCTCTATATCGGCGGTGTGCGCGAAAACGAGCCGTGGACGATGCGCGTCGACACCAATCAGTACAGTCCGTGGCTGGGCGACTCGTATGCGAACGTGGCGCGGACCGGCCTGAGCTTCCAGCGCTCACAGAACAGCGGCCGGATCGATCGCGCCAGCGGCCCGGCGTTCGCCTATTTTCGACGCGTGGCGTCCCGCGTGAACGCGCCGGCACAGGAATCGAGTTTCTTCGACGGCATCGACCTGCATCCGGCGTGGATGGCGGGCATCGACGGCGACGTCACCGAGGCGATCCGCCGCTTCACGCTTCAGGATCCGTCGGCCTGCGTGCCGGCGCTGGCACGCGGTCTGGCCCGCACGCGGGAGGCGCGTCGACGCCCGAACGCCGACGCCGAGGCAGCCCACATGCTCGCCGTGAAGGAGGAACAGTTCGCCGACGCCATCAATGCCGCGCTCGGCCTCGAATTCACCGCTGCCGCCCAGACCAGCGGCCCTGTCGTCCCCGGCGAACCGTTTGACGTGCACCTCCATGTCGCCACCCACGGGTCGATCACCGTCGAGGGCAGCGGCGACACGATCGAACGTTTGGTCGCCCCCGCGACGCCGACGAGGCCCTACTTCACCCGCGCGTCGATGGCCGAAAATCGTTACACGTGGCTGAACCGCGACAGCCCCTTTCAACCATGGTCGGCGCCGCCCTTCGTCGCCAGACGGACGTACCACGTCGACGGTGTGCCGATCGACATCGCGACACCGGTTACACGACGCGAACCGCGGTCACCCGATGGTGAGGTCACGCGCGAGCTGGCGATCGTCCCAGCCGTCGCCGTCAACGTCTCGCCGCGCGAGGCGATCGTGCCGATTGGCGCCACTCACCCACTCCTGCGGGTCGAGGTGGAACTCGTCAACAACGCCTCGGCCGGAAGCGCGGGCCGGCTCGCGCTGACGCTGCCGCAGGGCTGGCGCCCGGAACCCGCCTCGATCCCAATCTCGTTCGCGCACGCGGGCGACCGATCGCGCCATACCTTTCAGATCACCGTCCCGTCCATCCAGAGCCGGGACTACACCATCGACGCGGTCGCGACCGTCGACGGCCGGTCGTTCGCGGAGGGCTACGACATCATCGACCACCGCGACCTCGAAACGCGGTACCTCTACCACCCCGCACGGACGCAGGTCCGTGGCATCGACGTGACGATCGCGCCGGGCCTCACGATCGGGTACGTGATGGGCGTCGGCGACGACGTGCCAGCGGGCATCGCGCAGCTCGGC
>JBPYEE010000293.1:0-3209 GCA_051985095.1 Vicinamibacterales bacterium
CCGCTGTACTGATGTTGATGGTCGACGCCCTGCGCGCAGGCACCCGGAGTCGCGAAACAGTGCAGCGCATTCGCGATCGTGCCGTCGGACACGATGGTGCTCGCGATCGGCTTGTTGACCGTGAACAGGCGAAGAGACCCGAAGAACCACACCTTGTCTTTCGCGATCGGCCCTCCCTGCGTCAGGTCGGTGTCGCTGTAGGTCCCGATGCGGTCGAGCGATGTCACGGCGTGGCTCGACAGGAACGGCGTCATGTTGCTCGATTGCAGGCCGTTGCTCTCATAGCCCTCAAACAGGGAGCCCGAGAACCGATTGCCACCCTCCTTCGGGATCATGTTGATCTTGACGCCGCCCGTCGGCGAGTCGACGTTGCCACCGCCCGTCTGGTACACCATTTCCTGGTTGGTGCCCTCGTTGTAGTAGGTCTGGATGGCGCCGTCGCCCTGCAGACCGTTGATGATCATGCCGTCGACGAGCAGCGAAGTCTGGGCCGCGCCGAGGCCGTGGACCGTGAAATAGGTCTGCTGCATCGCCTGCGATCCGCCGACATCGGGCGCCGTCAGCGTGACGCCGGTCACGAGCTGCCCGAGCGATTGAATGGTGTGCGCCGTCGGCACAGCGTCGAGCACCTCACGCGGCAGCACCTGCGCCTTGGTGTTGGTTTGCACGTCAACGACTGGTGACGCGCCGGCAACCGTCACTGTCTCTTCGACAGCGCCGACCTTCATGTCCGCATTGATAGTGGCGGTGAAGTTCGCCGTGAGCTCGATGGCGTCCTTCTTCACGGTCGAGAAACCAGGAAGACTGAAAGTCAAAGAGTACGTGCCGGGACGGAGATTCTCGATCTTGTATGTGCCGCTTGCGTCGGTGATTACGGACCGCGTCTGCTCGATCAGCGCGGGGCTGGCTGCTTCCACGGTCACGCCCGGCAATACGGCGCCGGTCGCGTCTTTCACTACCCCTGCAAAGGTGCTCTGCGCACGCGCGGCGGTCGGCAGCAGGAACAACGCTGCGATTACCAACGCCGATCGCACGATTCGGCTGCTCGTCATGCGTTCCCTCCTCGAACGGTTTGGCAGGGCCCTATGGCCCGGTTTGCGCAGGCTAAGCCCATGCCTGCGGACAGTCAACCGCAATTTGTCACGGCACGTCAGGAATCGCGGGTGGGGTTACAAAAAGTTGGATTGCCGGTAGGCCCGGTGGGACCTGTACAGCGTCAGACGTTGTCGCAACTGGTCGACGGCCGTGTCGAGGTGGGCCGCCGTCGCGACTTCGATCCCGCGTTCCGCGACGGCCACGGCGTCGTCGAATCTGCCCGCCGCTGCATAGGCCGCCGCAAGGGCGTCGAGAACCGACAAGTCGCGGTGGCCGGTCGCCCCGTCAGCCTCCTCGGCCAGGGCGACCGCTTTGTCAGGATTGTGTAAGGACGAATCGGGAGCTGTTGCCAGAATCCACGCCAGACTGGCCAGCGCTTGCGGGTGATCGGGGCGAATCGCCAGGACCTCTCGAAACTGGGCCGCCGCCTCACGGGCCACGCCCTCCGCCGACAACAGTTGCCCGAGATTGAGGTGGGCGTCGGGTATGTCGGGCCGGAGCGCAATCGCCTGCTCATAGTGGCGTCGCGCGTCCTCCCGCCGGCCGAGCAGCTGGAGCAGCGCCCCAAGATTGTTGTGCGCCTGGGCATAGCCGGGGTCCAGCCGCAACGCCTCTTCGAATGCCTCTACCGCGGCATCCCGCCGGCCGCGCAGCGACAGGGCGTACCCGAGGTTGTAGTGCGTCGTCGCCGAGGCGCCATTCAGGCGAATCGATTCCCGGTACTCGGCGATGGCGGCGTCGTAGCGATCGTCTTCCAGGTACAGGTCACCCATCGCATCATGGCGAAGAGGATTGGTTGGGTCCGCCTGCAGCAGTTTGGTGTAGGCGGCCACGTCTTCCGCGTGCGCCTTCCTCCGGAAGTCCTGACTGAGCCGCGCGGCGTCGCCGGCGGACACCGGCACCACCTGAAGCCACACGTCTCCCATCTCGTCGGTCGTGTTCTGCCCCCACACGACGCGAGCCGGCGGGTGATGGGGATTGCGGACGTTGTCGCTGCTGTTGTCGTACTCGATGCGCACGCCAATCGTCGTGCCCTGCGGCAGGACGAACGACTGACGGTATCGATACACGTCCTGCCAGCGAAAATCCCAGTCGCCGATCGCGATGAGCGGTCGCGTACTGCCGTCGGGCAGGGTCGCGTCGGCCTCAAAGCGCCGCGCGAGATTATGGGCGTGCGGCTGCACGGCGAGCACTTCGACATCGACCGGGAGCACGTACCGATCCTGCACGACGTAGGCGTGGTCGCCGGGCGGGATGTCGATCGTTTCGCTGCCGAGCCGCAGGCCGAGCGGCGTGCGTGTCGGTGGGTCGTCGGTGAAATACAGAGCCACGCTCACCTGGAGCAATTCGGGTCGGCCGGTTGGCTGCAGATGGAGCTGGAGGACGAGATCGCTGTTCGGTTCGAGGCGCCAGGACATGCCCGCGGGCACCGGATGCGGGACCTGGCCCGGCGTCCAGCCGAGCAGCTGTCCTTCCGGATACCGCGCGTCAGGCACCATCCCTCCGACGTACCCGGGTTCGGGATCTTTCGCATCGAGCTGCCGCGAAGACCGGGTCCGATCGATACCGATGTTCGCGTGATGAACGACGCGCGGGTTTCCCGGCCGAAACTGGAGCGCCCGCACAAATCGCGGACGGGAGGTTGGAATCGGCAGCACGAAGGTTCGAAAGACGTCGCCACCGTCGGCGCGGACGGTAAACGGCTGAGGCATGGTGACGACCAGATCAGGGACGCCGAGCTGCCAGCGGTTCGAATCGGGCGGTGGTCCCGCCGTGCGTTCCGACGACGAGCCCTCGGGCGCCCCGGCGGCGATCCACTGCGTGATCAACGCGAGCTCGCGATCGGTCAGGCGCCGTTCGCCCTCAAACTCGCCTCGGCCGGGCAGCGGCTTCCAGGGCGGCATGATTCGGCGCTCGGTCGCGATCTGGATCTGCGTCAACCGCTGCCGGACATCGCGGTACGTGAGCAGGCTGAATGGTCCAATTTCGCCAGGACGGTGGCACGGCGCGCAACGCGCCCACACGATCGGCGCGATGTCCTTGTTGAACGTCACGCGCGCGCCGGTCTGCAGCGCGACCGACGCGGCGAGCAGTGCGGTCAGCATGCGTCGATG
>JBPYEE010000294.1:0-4675 GCA_051985095.1 Vicinamibacterales bacterium
GTGAGGTCAGCGACGAAACACGAATTCCTGCGCGACCTGACGCAATTCAGCGGTGGGCGATTGTACGAGTTGGAAAAGACCGCCGATCTCGCATCCACGTTCAAGATGATCGTCGACGAATTCCGCCACCGGTATCTGGTCAGCTACACACCGCGCGGCGTGACCAAGGAAGGGTGGCACCGCCTCGACGTCCGCGTGAACCGGAAGGGCGCAGAGGTGAAAGCGAGGCCCGGTTACTTGGCCGGATCGTAACTGGTGTTTGGCCTGCACAAGGTGGCTACATCGGCCTTCTCGTGACTGACCTTCCGGGTTGGGACCGTCGCCATCGTCTTCGTTGCTCGGTAACACGTTCGCCAGTGCGTGCAGGTTCATCCAGCTTCGACTTGCACGTGATAGCCGGTCGGCGACGCGTCGAGGACACGAGCCAAGAGCGACACGAATCACCGCCGCGCGATTGAGCGTCGACGGTAACTGTCCGGCCACACGGGCGTGGAACCACACGCGCCTCACGAACCGCTGACGCACGGACCGGTTCTGTCGCACCGCCTACAACTTGGTACGTCGTCGTGATGTTCGGCTGGTATGGTCCCGTTTGTCGCGCCGGAGCATTGCCAACATGTTGCCAAAACGACGGACAAATCAGGTCGGCGACGTCCGGGCGCGCCGTGGCTACCTGCGCCGCCTCGTCGTCATGCCGACGTAATCGTTGCAACCATTGGAACCCGGTGCGTCTCAGCAGTTTCGGGCATGACGCAACTATCTGACCGATCCGGGCCGGGTCTCCCGACAAGGTGCGCGGGATCGTTAGCGAGCGTTTCAAGAGGCGCACAAGTGGTGTCCTCGACCGATTCCGATCGGCGGAATACGGCGAGGTAGAGTGCCCCTGGCCGGCGTGCTTTCACGATCGTGGTTGAAGAACTGAGCGCGCGCCGCGTGGCCTCCTGACGCCGCTTTGTCGCCGTCCACAAATCGTCGGACGCGATCCGAGCTTCGGAACTTCTTCGCGATCCGTCTCGGGCGCAGTACGTCTCGCCAATGCGTTCACAACCGCTCTTTTCTCTGCGAATTCGCCGGCTCAGCGCCGCCAGACGCTCGGAGTGACATCGCGACCGGGTGTCGTGGCAGAATCTGCACACCAGATGTCTCTCGCGACCGGCACGAGCCTCGGCGCCTACGATGTCATGGGTTCTCTCGGGGCCGGTGGCATGGGTGAGGTGTATCGCGCGCGCGATAGGAAGCTGAATCGCGACGTTGCGCTGAAGATTGTGCCCGAGACGTTCGCGTCCGATCCGGATCGCCTCGCGCGTTTCGTCCGTGAGGCGCAGATACTCGCCGCCTTGAATCATCCAAATATCGCCCACATCTACGGCGTTGAAGACTCGAGCGGCGTCCATGCACTCGTGATGGAGTTCGTGGACGGCGAGGATCTCGCCCAACGGATTGCGCGCGGCCCAGTTCCGCTGGATGAGGCGCTCCCGATCGCACATCAGATAGCGGAGGCGCTCGAAGCTGCGCACGAGCAGGGCATCGTCCACCGCGATCTGAAGCCGGCCAACATCAAGATTCGTGCTGACGGCACTGTCAAGGTGCTGGATTTCGGGCTGGCGAAGCCGGTAGAACCTGCGGTCGTCGCGTCATCGCAGAGCGCGTCGATGTCGCCCACGATTACCACGCCCGCGATGACGCAGGCGGGGATGATTCTCGGCACTGCCGCCTACATGAGCCCGGAGCAGGCGCGTGGCAAGACCGTGGACAAGCGGGCCGACATCTGGGCGTTCGGCGCCGTGCTGTACGAGATGCTCACCGGTCGGCGCGCATTCGAAGACGAAGACGTGTCGCTGACGCTCTCGAAGGTTCTGCAGCGCGATCCAGACCTGGACGCGCTCCCCTCCACGGTTCCGGCGCGGGTCAAACAAACGCTTCGCCTGTGCCTGAGGAAAGATCCGAAGCAGCGAGCAGGTGACATCCGCGACGTGCGGCTGGCGCTCGAGGGCGCGTTCGAAACCCCCGCGCTGGCAGCTGAGTCAACCGCCGCCCCGTTGCCGCGCGTTCGCATCCGGCTCTGGCAGCAGCCCGCAGTTATCGCGTCGCTCGCCCTCGTCGCAGCAATCAGCGCGGCACTCGCGGTTTGGGCGGTCCAGAATCGCGGGCGCGGGGAGATCCTTGGGCCGGTCCGTTTGACCGTGGACCTTCCCTTCGACGCCGAACTGGCCACAATCATGGCGCTATCTCCCGATGGGCGCGTGCTGGTCTATGGCGCACGCCGAAACGGTGTGGAACAGTTATATCGGCGGCCGCTCGATCAATTCTCCTCGACGCCGATTGCAGGAACCGATGGCGCCGACGAGCCGTTCTTCTCGCCCGACGGCCAATGGATCGGCTTCTTCGCGGACGGAGAGATGAAGAAGATCCCGGCGGCTGGTGGCGAGCCGATCACGGTGACGAAGTCAGCCGCGGCCGCCGCCAGTTGGGGCGCTGACAATCAAATCGTGTTCAGTACGGGTACCTTCGGCTCGACGCTCAAACGGGTGTCTGCCGCCGGTGGCGAGGCGAGCTCGCTGACGGCGCTCGATCGCTCTCGAGGCGAAACGACTCACCAGGCCCCCGAGGTGCTCCCGATGGGAAAAGGCGTGCTTTTCCACACGGTACCCTCGGGCAAGATTTTCGTGCGTCCATTCCCGAACGGACCGCCAAAGGAGCTGATCGACGGCCTGTGGCCGCGCTACGTGTCCACGGGGCACCTCGCGTTCCGTCGCGACAGGTCGCTGTGGGCGGCGCCCTTCAATGTGGAGCGACTTGAAGTAACCGGCCCAGCGGTGCGGCTTGCCGAGGGGATTCTGTCTGCACCGGTCGTCGCACGCGACGGCACGCTCGTCTACGTGTCCGGCCTGCCGCCGAGCGTGCAACTCGTCTGGGTAACACGACAGGGCCACGAAGAACCCGCGGACCTCGATGCAGCCGACTTCAACGATGTCGCGCTCTCGCCAGATGGCAAGCGCGTCGTCCTCTCTCGAGGGAGCAGTCAAACCAGCCTTGATCTGTGGATCGGTGATTTTGCGAGGCGCACGTTGACCAGGCTGACAACGGGAGGGGTCAACACGTTTCCGCTCTGGACGCGTGACGGCCGCTCGGTCGTCTACAGCTCGACGATCGAGGGGGGCCGCAACATCTTCCGACGTGCGGCGGACGGATCGGACAAGGCCGAACGGCTCACCACCAGCGCCAATCAGCAGTCGCCCTGGACATGGACCCACGATGGAGGAACGCTCCTCTTGAACGAGCAACGGGCGAACAACGGATACCATCTCGTAGCGGTGCCGGCGAATGGAGGTGCGGGTTCAGTTGTGTTCGAAGAGGCTGGCTCGGACAGGACGCCCGCGCTGTCACCGGACGGGCGCTGGATCGCTTACCAGACCGATGAGTCCGGGACGACGCAGATCGTCGTGCGGCCATTCCCCAACGTCGCGGCCCATCGTTGGCAGGTGTCGTCAGATGGCGGCTTCGAGCCGAAATGGTCCGCTGATGGGCGCGAGCTCTTCTATCGTCGCGGCACGGCCGTCATGCGGGCGGCGATTGGCGACGATCCCGGCACCTTGAGACCAGAGAAACTCTTCGAGAGTGACTACGTGTTTAGCACTGGTTCGAAATCGTGGGACGTGGCGCCGGACGGGCGCTTTCTAATGAAAAAGGCGCTCCGCGCCCAGTATTCCATCGATATCGTACTGAACTGGAGCGAAGAGCTGAAGCATCTCGTGCCGGCGAAGTAGCCGCCCACGGATCTCGCACTCCGGCTTCCCGACCTCGCTCGCGATCGGCGGAGTACTCGGTGCGCTCACGACCGCGATTCCTACCGCGGGCCACGGCGCGATCATTGCGAACCTTTTAGCGGCAATCCATGGGCTCGGAGCTCGTTCACTGCCGACTGCCACCACAGGATCCGCGGTTCACAGGCGGCCAGCTGGCGGCAGGCGCGCCACTGGACGAGGTGCAACGCACGTACATCCTCGGCATCGGCTTCGCCTACACGCTGCCGCGCGTTTTGAGGATCATCAGGACCACGGATATTGCCAGTAAGACCAGAGTCATCGCCGCGAAGTACACCAAGGCGATATTCAGCTGCGGGTCGTCGTACTCTCGGGTAAGCAACCGATATCCAGCTGCACTCAGGGCGAGGGCACAAGCAGGGATCGACAACCACCACAACACGCCGACTTGCCCAACGGAGAGTGCCTGCGCCGGCAGATGGAGGAGGAACTCAACAAATATCGCCTGCACCAGCAGTGGTCCGATGAACGCCGCCATTGGTCGCGATCGTCCGTGCAAGGCCACCTCCATTCGTGTCCCGTCCGAGGTACGTCGCTCGCGCAGCTTCGTGAAATCGCCGGGCGCTACGCTGATAGCATCCATCCGTCCCGTTCAAGGTCCTGACGCAGCTATTCGGCGAGTCTCAGCGCGGCCTCTTTAAAATGAACCGCTGGCCGAACTCCATGAACCCGTCATCGCGCGGCTGGTATTCCCACCCATAGCTCTCGCCGTGGAAGTAGAGGCCACAGTCTCTCCGGTGACCGTTTTTTGACAGCGACCGGACGTGCTCGAGCGGGCGCCGCTTGCGTTGCGGTGCCGGTCGGTGGGCCGGTCAGTAGAACGCGTCGTCGTCCATCACGCAGATAGTACG
>JBPYEE010000295.1:0-7173 GCA_051985095.1 Vicinamibacterales bacterium
CGGCCAGACGTGGGCCTCTGCGGCGGCCAATCTGACAGACCGCGTGGTGAAGACGCTGACCGAGGACATGCGCAACCCCGACGTGTTGTACCTCGGCACCGAGACCGGCCTGTTCGTCTCGCTCGACCGCGCGAAGAGCTGGCAGCAGATCAAGGCGAATCTGCCGACCGTGCGCATCGACGAAATCACCATCCATCCGCGCGACAACGCCATGATCCTCGCCACCCACGGACGCGCGCTGTGGATCCTGGATCACCTCGAACCGATTGAGGAATACGCAGCGGTGCAGCAAGCCTCCGGCGACGCGAAACTGTTCTCGATGACCGCGTCGGTGATGTACCGGCGCCCGTCGCGCGATCGCAACTACGAATTCTGGGGAGATCACACTTTCTTCGGCGAGAACCCGCCGCAGGGTGCCGTCATGTCCTGGGTCAACAAGAAGGCTGTGGACGATGTGAAGCTGAGGGTCACCGACGCGGCCGGGCGCGAAGTGCGCGAGATCTCGGGCCAGGTGCTGGCCGATCACAAGAAGCCGGGTATCCAGTCGGCGTGCTGGGACCTGCGGGTACAGCCGGCGCCGGCTCCACCGGCTGCAGGCCGCGGCGGTCGCCGCGGTCAGGCTCCCGAGCCAGCGGCCGAAGCTCCCCCTGCGCCCGCGCGCAGCCCGTTCGGCGCGGGCTGTGACGTGCCGTCACAAACCGGTGGCGGCGGCGGCTTCTTTGGAGGCGGCGCGCAGGTGGCCGGCCCCATGGTGCTCGCGGGCACCTACAACGTCGCGCTGATCATCGACGGCAAGACGGTCGACACCAAGCCGCTCCACGTCACCGAGGATCCCGAGGTTGCGCTGACCTCGGCCGAGAGAAAGCGGATGTTCGACCTGGCGACCGAGATGCACGAGCTGCAGAAACACGTCACCGAAGCGGCCGCCGCCCAACAGTCGTTGTCGCGTCAACTGACGGATCTGGCCGAGACGCTCCGCACGCGCAGCGACATTGCCGCGGACGTCAAGGCTCAGGCCGAGTCGCTGACCAAGGATCTCACCGCGCTGGCGCCGAAGTTTGCGACGCCACAGGGCCGGGGCGGCGGCGGAGGCCGCGGCGGTGACAACCCGAGTGTCGCCGCGCGCATCGGTCAGGCGAAGAACGGCCTCATGGGCGGCATGCCGGTCACCGAGCAGACCATGCGCGCGTACACGGAGGCCAAAGCCGAAGCGCCGAAGGCGATCGCGGATCTCAATGCGATCATCGGGCGCGCGTCGGCGACCAGCACCGCGCTCGCACGCTACAACCTGACGCTGAACGTGCCGCAACCGGTCAAAACCGTCGATGTCGCGGCGCCCGCCAGGCGCAGCAGCAGCTCGCAGCGGTGATTCGGCCGGGCGGCGCGGTCGCACCATGGTCGCTGGCGCTGGCGCTCGTGGCGCAGCCAGCCGCCAAGCCGATCGTGTACGTTCTGGCGACCGGCGGCACGATCTCCGGGCGCGGCGACTCGTCCACCAATCTGACCAGCTATCGCTCGGGCTCGCTGCTCGGCGAGCAGCTCGTCGCCGGCGTCCCCGAACTCAAGCAGTTTGCCGACGTCAAAGTCGAGCAGATCGTGAACGTCTCGAGCACCGACGTTTCGCTCGACAACTGGCTGACGCTGGCAAAGCGGATCGACCGCATTTTTGGCGACACGGCCGCCGCCGGCGTCGTGATCACGCACGGCACCAATACGCTCGAGGAAACCGCCTACTTCCTGAACCTGACGGTGCACCACGATCGGCCGGTGGTGCTGGTCGGATCGATGCGGCCATCGACGGCGATCAGCGCGGATGGCCCGTTGAACCTGTTGAACGCCGTCCGCACGGCGATCGCGCCCGCGGCGCGGGGCAAGGGCGTCCTGGTCGTGTTGAACGACGAGATCAACGCCGCGCGCGAGGTGACGAAGACCAATACGTACCGGGTCGAGACGTTCCGGGCGCCCGAGCTCGGTCTGCTCGGCTACGTCGACGGTGATCGTGTCAGCTTTTACCGCGCGTCGACGAAACGGCACACCACGAACTCGGAATTCGACGTCACGCGCGTCAGCGCGCTCCCACCGGTTGAGATCCTCTACTCGTACGCCCAGCCCAGCACCGTGCCGCTCGAGGCCCTCGTCGCCAGCGGCGTGAAAGGAATCGTGTTTGCCGGCACCGGCGCCGGGCTGCTCTCGACGATCGAGCGCAACGCCATCAAACAGATCGCCGCGTTGCCGGACGAATCCCGGCCCGTGCTGGTCCGATCGGCCCGCGTGGGCAACGGCCGCGTCGTTTCGAATGAGCCGTACGACGCGATGGGCATGATCCCGGCCGACAATCTGACGCCGCAGAAGGCGCGGGTGCTCCTGATGCTCGCGCTCACGCGCACGCGCGATCGCAGAGAGATCGCGCGAATGTTCGCCGAGTATTGACACGGCGCCCCGCCGATCCCGCTCACGGGTGAGTACAATCGCCCGCGTTGCATCGCCTCTTTATCCTCTCCAGACACGCGGACGCGTACCGGCGCCTGATCGATGCGGCGCAGCTGACGGATCTCGCCATGACCGCCGATCCGTCGGTGGCGGACATCGCGTTCGGCGAGCCGTCGCTCCTCGCGCCCGCCATCCGGCAGCTGACCGGGGTCCGCTGGGTGCAGTCCACGTGGGCCGGCGTCGAGCCACTGCTCGACCCGTCGATCCGCCGAGACTATGTGTTGACCAACGCCCGTGGCGTCTTTGGCGGTCTGATGTCGGAGTACGTGTTCGCCTACATGCTGGCGCACGAGCGGCGGCTGTTCGAGAAGCGCGCCTCCCAGCGCGAGCGGCGGTGGGATCCGGCGCCGCCGGGGACGCTCCGCGGCAAGCGAATCGGTCTGCTCGGCGTCGGCACGATCGGCGCCGCGCTCGCGACGACCGCCAAACACTTCGCGATGCGCGTCCGCGGGTATACGCGCACGACCGAGGGCTGCGGGCAGGTCGACGAATACTTTCACGGCGAGGCGCGCCTGGCGTTTGCCGCCGACCTCGACTACCTGGTCAGCGTGATCCCGAATACCGGGAGTACCCGGCGGCTCGTCGACGCCGCGCTGCTCGCGGCGCTGCCCTCGCGCGCGGTATTCATCAATCCCGGACGCGGGTCCGTCGTCGACGAGCCGGCGCTCGCCGACGCCCTGCAAACCGGCCGGATCGCCGGCGCGGTCCTCGATGTGTTCGAGCGCGAACCTCTGCCGCCGGACCATCCGTTCTGGACGCTGCCCACTGTCCTCATCACGTCCCACACGGCCGCGCTTAGCGCTCCGGCCGACATCGCACCGATCTTCGTCGACAACTACCGGCGGTTCGTGAGCGGCCAGCCGCTTTGTTACCAGGTTGACTTCGAGGCGGGTTATTGATTTCCCACGTTGCTCCCGCCCTCGAGGCGACCGTCCCACGGATGCATCGGAGCGCGTCGTGTGCTACGATTACGCTTTCCATGCGTCCGGCCCTTCACCTGCTGCTGGGACTGCTCCTTACGTCGGTCGGCATTCGTGTGCCGACCTGCAGCGGGTGATGTAGCCGACAAGACATCAGCAAGGTCAGAAGGCCATCACTCGAAAGAGCGATGGCCTTTTTGCTTTTTGGGAGAGAAAACATGGATCCGGCCACAACCACCCAGCCAACGCCGGTGAGCGTCGGCGCCCCGGGCGCCCCGCCCGCTGACACGCGACCCGCACCGCCGCCGCCAGAGCCTGAGCCGCACGACGAACCGGGCTACGGCCACGGCGTCTGAGCGCGCCGAAGTCGACGGCCGCTCGGCCCCGCCGGCACCCGGCGCGCGCCAGTGTAGACTGTGGCGCACATGCCCTCGACGAGCCGGCACGGCGTGAAGCTGTACTGGGAAGAGCGCGGCGCGGGTGACGCGCTGCTGCTGATTATGGGGCTCGGCGTGACGCTCGAGGGCTGGAGCCGTATTGGCCCCCCGCTCGCCGAACGCTATCGCACGATTCTCTTCGACAACCGGGGCGTGGGCCGGAGCGACGTGCCGCCAGGGCCGTATCCGATCGCCGAGATGGCCGCCGACGCCGCCGCGGTGCTCGATGCCGCGGGCGTCGACGCCGCACACGTGTTCGGCATCTCGATGGGCGGCATGATTGCCCAGGAGGTGGCCCTCAATCATCCTGCGCGCGTCAAATCGCTGATGCTCGGGTGCACGGGCTGCGGTGGACCCGATGCGATCCCCGCGCGACCCGAGGTGATTGCCGCGCTTGGCGCGCACGCGACGCTGTCGCGGGAGGAGGCGATGTGGGTGATGGCGCCATATATCTACGACGCCTCGACACCCAGGGCGCGCATCGAAGAGGATTTCGCGCGGCGATTGAGCGCGCCGGTGACCGCCGAGGGCTACTTCGCGCAGCTCCGCGGCATCCGCCTGTGGAGCGGGACCCGTCCGCGGCTGTCGCGCATCGCCGCGCCGACGCTCGTCGTTCACGGCGAGACCGACCAGCTCATACCACCCGAGAACGGCCGACTCCTCGCGGAGACCATTCCGCACGCGCGGCTCGTCCGGCTTCCGCACGCGAGCCACGTCTTCACCACGGACCAGTTCAACGCCTCACTCGACGCCGTACTGTCGTTTCTGAAGGAGCATGCCGATGTCCCTCAACAAACGGTCCCTTAGTGCGTTGATCCTCGTTTTGCTGCTGGCCTGCTGGTGGGTCGGGCGCTGCCGCCCGCGACGGTCGTTCAGGCGCAGGCCGACCATCGCGTGTTCGAGCTCCGGAAGTACACGGCGCCCGAGGGCAAGCTGGGCGAGCTCCAGGCGCGCTTCCGCAATCACACGATCCGCATCTTTAACCGGCACAACATGACCAGCATCGGCTACTGGGTGCCGCAGGACGCGCCCGAATCGCAGAATACGTTGATCTATGTCCTGGCACATCCGAGCCGCGAAGCGGCGAAGAAGAATTGGGCGGAGTTCCAGGCGGATCCCGAGTGGCAGAAAGTCAGCACCGAGTCGCAGGTCAACGGCCGGATCGTGACCAAGGTCGAATCGACATTCATGGATCCAACCGATTTCTCCCAGATCAAGTAAGGATCGGAGGCCTTATGACACGAATCGTACTGGCGTGTTCGCTCGTCGCGATCTTCCTGGCGTCGGTGCGCTGGACGGCTGCCCAGCAGCCGGGCACCACGCCGCGGTTTACGGGCACGTCGACGGTCATGGACGGAAAGGACCTCAGCGCCGCGCGCCGCAGTTTTGAGGCCGGCGCCCGCACCTACTGGCACAGCCACGACACCGGTCAGCTGCTGCTGGTCGAAAAAGGGAAGATGCGCGTCCAGAAACGCGGTCAGCCGATGCGCGAGCTGGGTGTCGGCGAGAGCGACTACGCCGGTCCGAACGTCGTTCATTGGCACGGCGCAGCGCCCGACCAGCCGCTCGTCCAGATCAACATCGGCTTCGGGGGCGGCTCGAAATGGTACGAAGAAGTCACCGCCGCGGACTACGGGGGCAAGCCGACCCGATGACGGTCGTGTGCGTCGGGGTTCTGCGATGATCCGCCGCGCCCGCGCCTCACGCTGACGCGCCGAGACCGTCGGCTCGGTGCGGCGGCCAGCACCGCGGCCGCCGGCCGCCGTCTCGCACCCGAGAACGTCTCCGCACCGGCATCGGGCCTCGCACCGGTCGACGTCGCGGTGCCGCGACGTCGGCCGGCGGTGGCATCGCGCAGCCGCGGTGACCTGTCGTATCGTAAGCTGTGGCCATCATTCCCATGCCCAAACGATCCCTTTATGCGTGCGCGATCGCATCGGCGCTGGCGGTCGTCTACGCACAGTCGGCCGAACCGGATTGGACAAAGGCGAACGCCGAGACGCTGGCGCACTACTCTGCGCTCGTGCGTATCGACACCACGGCGAAGGAGCGGCCTGCCGCCGAGTACATCAAGAAGATGCTCGACGAGCACGGCATCCCGGCGCAGATCTATGCGCTCGAGCCAGACCGCCCGAACGTCGTCGCACGCCTGAAGGGAAACGGCCGCAAGCGCCCGCTGCTCATCATGGGTCACACCGACACGGTGACCGTCGATCTGTCCAAATGGAAGTTCGGTCCGTTCAGCGCGGCCCGCGACGGTGGCTACATCTACGGCCGCGGCACGATCGACGACAAGGACAACCTGACCGCCGGTCTGATGATGCTGCTGCTGTTGAAGCAGTACAACGTTCCGCTCGATCGCGACGTCATCTATCTGGCCGAGTCGGGAGAAGAAGGGAACTCGCGCGTCGGCATCGGCCACATGGTCGCCGAACACTTCCAGGACATCGATGCCGAGTACTGTCTGGCGGAAGGCGGCGACGTCATCCGGGAACAGGGCGCCGTGAAATACGCCGAGGTCGAGACGATCGAGAAGATTCCGAACGGAGTCGAGCTCGTCGCGCACGGTACCTCCGGGCACGGATCGATTCCGCTGAAGTCGAACGCGATCGTGCACCTGGCGGCGGCTGTGGGCAGGATTGGCGAATGGCGTCCCGATATCAAGCTGAACGAAACGACGGCGACGTACTTCCGCAAGTTGTCGCAGATGGCGCCGCCGGAACAGGCGCGGTACTACCGCGACGTGCTGTCGCCAGATCCCAAGATCGCGCGGGCGGCCGACGACTGGCTGTTTGAAAACGAGCCGCGCCACTCGTCGATGCTGCGCACGTCGGTTTCACCGAACATCTTCCAGGGCGGCTACCGGTCGAACGTGATCCCGTCGGACGCGCGGGCGACGCTCGATGTGCGGATGGTGCCCGACGAAGACAAGGCGGGCTTCCTCGCGCAGCTGAAAGCGATCGTCAACGATCCGGCCGTCGACGTGCGTTTCACCAACGCCGCCACACGACCGGCGCCCGCCGTCGCGCGCCTCGACTCGGAGCTGTTCAGAACGGTCGAGACCGCAGTCACCAGGATCTACAACGCACCGACCCTGCCGTCGATGAGCACAGGCGCGACCGATATGGCGCAGGTGCGGATGAAGGGAACGCAGTGCGTCGGGATCGGGTCGGCGATTGATGTCGAAGATCAGACCAAAGGCTTCGGCATGCACAGCGATCAGGAGCGGCTCCTCGAAAGCGAGCTCTATCGGTTCGTTCGCTTCAACTGGGAGATCGTCAATGCGCTGGCTCGCGCGCATTAGCGTCACCGCCGTCTGCGTCGCC
>JBPYEE010000296.1:0-7786 GCA_051985095.1 Vicinamibacterales bacterium
GCACGGTCTTTCGATCCATGCCAAAGTGTCGACCGGCCGGCTTGACACCGTGCTCCTCGGCGTATGTGATGATGGTCAAACGCTGTTTCACTCGCAATCGATAACGAGACGGAATCACGCCTTCGGACATCATTGTTCCCTCAGGAAGAAAAATGCGGCCGGTGAATCGTGCCCTCCCTGTGGAAAACGAAGAACACGTTTCCCACAAGGGAGTTGGACGGCGCACCGAACGCGCCGCCCACACGATTAACCGGCATCATCCTCTTCGGAAAGGGGTCAGATCTTAAGTTAAGAGGTTATTTCAAGTCCGATCCCTCGAAAAGTGGCGGATTCACGCAGCCGGAAAGAGGCGTGTGCCTGACCAGCGAGAAACCAGTCACATTCACGAGTTTAGCTCTCAAAGCCGTCCGAGTTCTTGTCACGCTATCTGACTCAGAATCACGCGAAAACTATCTCGGGCGCCGATAAAAACGCCGACATCGGCTGTCTCAGGTCTCAGAATCCTCAGTCGGCGGCGGCTCTATTGCAGCAAAGGAGCGAGTGATGAGCAGCGAGTGTTCCTCGACCGTTGACGCGATTTCACCGCAATTCTCTGCATCAATTGCGAAGCTGGTTGCACGATCTATGATGATCGCGGGCCTCTCGGACACTTTCTGCAATTCGACGGCGCCCTCGGGAAGACGGTTCGGCCAGGTCATGATCGCGAACACCGACTCAAGGCCGGTTTGACGTAATGAGGTGCCCGCCGCGCTTAGTGCCCTGGCGCAGTTGAGTTAAGACTGGTGGCGACCGCGGCGGCGATCAGCTCGTGGCCCCGCTCGTTCGGATGACCATCAACGCCCTCGAAGAACGGCTGGGTGGACGACGCGCGAAGCGTCGGTAAGAGATCGACGTATTTCACGCCGCTCGTGTCCAACTCCGATATCCATTCCCGCCGAAGGCGATCCTCGTCCGTAACCAGCTGGCGAAGTTTAGCGGATCGGTCCGGATCGGGCACCAGGGGCCAAAAGACGCTCTCCTTAGTCGGGATGAAGACGACACAGATTGTCACGCCAGCCTTCGCGCACCGATCAGCGATTGCGCGCACGCAAGAGCGGGAAATCTCAAACCCAAGGCGAATGCGCGGGTCTCGGTCATCGAGGACTTGAGCTCGATACGGAGCCGTCAAGATCGTCCGCCACGTGCGTCCGTTGAACGGGACGGCGAGCTTCCGCAGCTCGGGGGACATTGCATCGACGGCCTCGTCGAACGGGCCGTAGAGAAGGGGACTGGGGGGCGGAAGTTGTGTGAACCGGTACCTCAGCGCGCGGACCAGCCCGTAGAGTTTCAGATGATCCGAGATGAAGCGCCGACCGATCGAAGGTGCCGTGGAGGTGGTTACGAGTTGATCGGGCGCAAACAGGGATTGGACCGCGGTCTCGATCGGTTGTCGCTGATCCAGCGTCGCCGCTGCCGTGCGCAGCTTGGCGGGCGAGGAAGCAGCCAGTTCGGGATGACGTTTGGCCAACACGTATGCGTCGTAGAAGTCGTTGCCGAAGTATGGCGCGACGACCACAACATGCGGAGCGAGGGACAGCGCCTCGTCCAGTTGAAAGAAACTCTGCCCAGGGCCGTAGCCTGGGAAGGCCATGTTGTACACGCGTTGGCCTGTCCGGCGTTCCAACGCGCGTGGCCACGCTTTATTTGCCGCGACACCGACCCCATACGCCTGTGAGTCGCCGAGGACGACCATCGAAGCCTTTGTCGGCCGCGACGGATTCCGATAACCTGCCGCGTCGTGTTCGGGACTGAGCGGATTGCCGCGGAAGAGGAGGCGCGGGTCGTCGATGGATGTCGTGGTTTGCCACGGCGCAGCGAGCAGCCGCCGAGCCGTCCGGTTCGCTCCGCTCGCAACTTGGAGGACGAGTTCGGCGACGACCAGGGAAACCAGGAACGGAAGGATGTGACGCCAGAGAGGAAAATGCCTGCGCGCGATGGACGCCAGTATACAGTGTGAAAAACCGCGCAGGCGCGCCAGAGGAAGAATTTAGTCTCCAAAAGACGGGTCGAGCAACCCCAGGAGCGCGACTGCGTAAGCGATCGAGTGGCGGGTTCTTTGCTGAGTCGAGGTTCGCGCGACTGTCGAGGCAGCAATTGCCGAGTTTCCGCAGTACCGCAACGCCCCTTTCGGACATCCCGGTCCGGCAGACGTACGCCATCCATCGACTCTTCGAGCGGATCGCGGAGCAGAGACCACATGCCTGCGCGGTAATCACCGCCGATGAGCAGCTTACGTACGGCGAGCTCAACCGGCGGGCCAATCAGCTCGCCCACTACCTGCGCGCAAGCGGAGCCGGACCAGAAGTCCGGATCGGAATCTGCGCCGGCCGATCGTCCCGAATGGTGGTGGCGATCCTCGGTGTGTTGAAGAGCGGCGCGGCGTACGTGCCGCTGGACCCGGCTTATCCTGAGGACCGCCTCGGATTCATGGCGCGTGACGCAGGTCTCGCACTATTGCTGGTCGAGAACAGGACGGCCGACACGTTAGGGAATCATCACACTCCCGTGCTGAACCTCGAACGCGACCGGGCCGAAGTCGAGCAGCGGAGTGCACGCAACGTCGACGAACCCAGTGTGGACGATAGATTGGCGTATGTGATCTACACATCCGGATCCACCGGCACACCGCGGGGTGTGATGATCACCCATGCCAACCTATGCCATTACGTCAGGGCGATTCGTTTGCCGATCGGCCTGACATCCGAGGACGTGTACCTCCACACCGCCTCATTTTCGTTCTCCTCCTCCGTGAGACAGTTCCTGGTGCCGCTCTCACACGGGGCAACGCTCGTCGTCGCATCATCCGAGCAAATACGAGAGCCGCTCGCGCTTCTGGAGGCGGTCAAACGACACGCCGTGACGATTATGGACCTCGTTCCGGCTTACTGGCGAAGCTGCACGCACGCCCTCTCCGGTCTCGAACCCGGCAAACGTGCGGCGCTTCTCGACAACCAGCTTCGAGTAATCCTGTCCGCGAGCGAACCGCTCCTGTCAGACCTTCCGCGAATCTGGGCATCCGAATTTGGCTGCACCGCGAGATGCGTCAACATGTTTGGACAAACCGAGACGACTGGCATCGTCTCGTGCTATCCGATCCGTCCTGAAGACGGTGACGGCCAGATTCGAGTGGTCTCCATCGGTCGGGCGATCGCCAACACCGAAATCCACCTGCTCGATCGGGGCATGCAACCAGTTCCGGTCGATACACCCGGCGAGATTTACATCGGTGGCGGCGGTATCGGACGAGGGTACCTCAATCGGCCGGAGCTGACGGCGAAACGCTTTGTCCGCGATCCCTTCAACGAGGACGCCGACCGGCGCCTGTATAGGACCGGCGATCTGGGTCGATGTCGCCCGGATGGAAACATCGAATTCCTGGGGCGGTTGGACCAGCAGGTCAAAATTCGGGGCTCCCGGGTGGAGCTCGGTGAAATCGAGGCGGTGCTGGCTGAACACCCGGCGATCGCACAGGGCATAGTCGCGGCGCGCAAGCGCCCGGCCGGCGATATGCGCCTCGTCGCCTATCTCGTGCCTGTGGGAAGTGGCACGCCATCCACCGACGAATTGCGGCGCTATTTGAAATCGAAGCTCCCCGATCACATGGTGCCGGCAGCGTACCTCACCCTCGAGCGCCTTCCCCTCACGGCAACAGGAAAGATCGATCGTCGCGCGCTTCCCGACGCACCAGACCAGCGTGGCGATCTGAGCGTGCCGTATGTCCGGGCGCGCAATCCGCTCGAACACGTGCTCGTACAGATCTGGGAAGAGCTCCTGAACGTACGGCCGGTGGGCGTTCACGACAATTTCTTTGACCTCGGGGGAGACTCCCTCTTGGCCGTGCAGATGCTGCTGCGGGTCGCAGAAGCGACCGGGACCCGACTGTCAATCGAGAGGCTATTCGACGACGCGTCGGTCGAGCATATCGCCGAGGCGTTGGTGTACCACGAAGAGCTCGATTTCCGGTCGCCCATCATCACGCTCCAGGCTGGCGAATCCCTGACACCGATCTTCTTCGACTCTGGCGATTACCACGGCGGCGGTTTTTATTGTCTGAATCTGGCTCGCCACCTCGGCCCCGATCAACCGTTTTACCTGCTCAAGTCGCACGGACTCGACGGCGGGCACGTACCGCGGACGATCGAGGAGATGGCAACCGCATACTTGAGCACGCTGCGCGCATTCCGGCCTAAGGGCCCTTATATCCTGGGTGGGTTTTGCAACGGTGGGCTGACGACATTTGAGATGGCTCGCCGACTCCAAGCTGACGGTGAAGCGGTCGAGTTGGTGATCCTGATCGAAGCCGTCGCACCAACGCATCGGTTCCGCCGCCTGCACGGGATGATTCAGCGATTTGATTTGTGGGTATCGCTCGATCCCGAACGTGCGATTCGCTGGCACTACAACCTGCGGCACTATGACACCCGCCTTGAGGAACTGGGGCATATGGCGTCACGCGACCGCGCGGCGTTTATTCGTAACTGGATCATCCGACGCGTCAAGGCCTTCCGGTCGCGACCAACGCCAAGCCGGGCGGTGGCTGATTCGACGCCACGACCGGAAGCGTCTGCTGCACCGGCGCCTTCGAATATCGACGAATCGACGGTCCTGGCGTACCGCCGCGCCGTAGCCGGGTTCATCCCACGTCCGTATCAGGGTCGCGTCGTTCTCCTTCGTGCCGCTGAGGCACCGTTGTTGCGTCCAGACGATCCGACGCTTGGTTGGTGTCGCGTGGCTCCCGACTGCGAAGTCCACGTGATTCCGGGTGGACACGTCACCGCGCTGACCCGGAACATTGAGGCTGTCGCTGAGGCGCTCGAAGCGACGTTACGCAGGATCAGGTAGCGCTCTGACGAATCGTGTAATTAATGAGCCGTGCGGAGCGAGATCAGACGACGGAGTCCGGGTCGAGCGGAAACGATTCCGTACACCGCTCGCAGTCGATCGAGACCAGCCTCGGAATCGTAGACTTTCTTTGCCCGAAGCCTCGCTGCCGCACCCAGGTGTGCTCGCAGTGCTCGGTCGCGAATCAGCGCATCGACGACAGTAATCAGGTCGGGCAGATCACTAATCTCGGTAATTCGTCCAGCGGAGCCGACCACTTCCCCAACCGAAGCAGTCCGCGACGGGCGCGAGCAACTCGAAGAGATTCGTCGGAACGGCCCGATCGACGTCGGCCTGATCCGACAGGAACTCGACCAACAGGTGGCCAAGTGGCGATCGTGTGCGGCGCGTTGTGTCGCGCAAGGGCGCCAGGTGATCCGAAAGTTGCTGCGCGGCCGCCTGGTGATGACACCGCGCGAGGACGCGCAGATCGAACTCGTGGGCCAGGCGGACTACGGGAAGTTGCTCAGTGGGATTGTGATCGGCTCAGGCTCGCAACATTGGTCACGTCCCCAACGGGATTCGAACCCGTGTTTTGGCCTTGAAAGGGCCACGTCCTAGGCCTCTGGACGATGGGGACGTACTGGGCGAAACCTGATGATAGCATGGGACTTGCACGCAGCCGGCTCGACGAAGATCGGACGCGCGCGGATTTCCTCTGTGCCCGTCCGTCTGTGCCCGCGCTTTTTCAGTTGAGGTGCCGGACCGCGCCTCGTCCGGCTTCTGATTGATCGCTTTTTTGACCGCTGTCCCTGTCGCCTTGACACGAATGGCTTCAGCGTGTCGGACGTGCCCGTACCGTTGCAACGTCCGCCGCGTTGTCCACTCCGCGACCTTGTGAATCACGCGAGGATTGACGACACCGGCCGCAGGCATCAGCGTGACACCGGTGTGACGCATCGTGTTGTGAAAAACGCCTTCGACGCCGACACCCCGCATGACGCGGGTGATGCCTGACCACCCTGACTCCTGCGACCATTCGCGGCGTCTCGCCTCGCTTGGTCCTCGAGGGACCGCAAGAGGGGAGACCCGGAACCGTGGGGGTTCTTCGTCGCCGACATGAACCACTGCCTGGAGCTCTGGGACCTCCCGCGTGTCACGAAGGCGCAGGGGCGCCCCGACGTCTGAAGAGCCGACCTTTCTCGACGCGAGAAGTTGACCGGCCGTCGGAGTTCCCGGTGTGTTGATCCAGTCGATGCGGCGGTGAGGATCGCGACATAGCCGGAGTTAGCGGCCTTCGGCTGCGCGAAGGTGACGTGGTTGACTGGCGCGACATTTCATCCGCAGGTGCATCGATGACGCGTTACGGAAAGACGGCCGCATGTTGAATCGATCCCCAGACACACAAGATGCTGGTCCCGTCGTAAGTACCACGGGCTTTGCTGCGCAATCGGCCGGCAGTTTGCGCGGGCGCCCAGCGAGCACCACGCATAAGTGACACGTCTGCACTGCGGGACGCGCTATCTGCTCGCGCAGTGTCGCAGAAGCGACGCCCCGTGCCGAGGCCGTGTTCTGGAGCAGCGCGCACGGAGAGCCGCTACAGTGCACCAATTGGCCGCAGGCACAGACTGAACCAGCAAACTGAGGATGAATCGCACGCACAGGTACTGCGAAATTACGCCGACGAGCAATGCGCGCGCAAAAGAGGGCAACAACTGAGTACGTTCAAGTCACCGCAATCGATCCTTATCAGCGTGCGGCTCGTCATCAATCACCGAGGCAATCACCGAGCGGGCGTCGGGCCCCGGGGTATGACGGGTTGTCAGCAATATCATCGAGTGTCCCTTTTCAGGCTCAGCGACGCGTGGCTCATCGTGAGCGGAGGGCCGCCATCATTGAACACTTTCACGGTGCCGTTGTGGCCCGCGCCTTGCCCTGATCGACGACGAACCCCAGAGGAGGCCCGACACCATGAAGCGATTTCTTCCGAAATGGCTCGTCGCCGGCGGTTTGGCGCTTGCAGTCCTTGTCCCGGCCGCTGCGAGCGCAGCGCCGGTTCGATCTTATCGGTTCGATCATTACTACGGCACCCATTGGCGGCCGGTCTATCGTGGCGATTGGTACGGTTACGGCCGACGCGACTACGACGACTGGAACGGACGGTCTCGTTGGTTCCGCGCGCGTCGCGGCTTCTACGGCGCACGCTCGCGGGCGTTTTCGTTCTCGTTCGGTCGCTGAGGTTATGACGCCGTCGGTACACTCACCTGTCGCGCATCACGGTTAAACGGGTGCGCGACTGGTGATGCGGCATTCCGCAGCGGCGTCAGTAATAACAGCAAGGCCGTAGCCGACCGAACAGCACGTTGTGCCCGTTTTCAACGTGTCCTCATCGATGATCTTGCGTGAGAGTCGGTGAGATCGAGAATCGGCGCAACTCGCGGACGTCACGGTATCTGCGAAATTCCGCAGATTCGTCGATGGAAGCGCGTGCCCCCTTTAAAGGGCCACGTCTTCGGCCTCCGGGCGGCGGGAACCCGTGCAGCGCGGCAGGTGAACTTGTACGACGCCGCAGATTGCTCAACTGATGCGAACGTACCGATACGCAAGCGCATTCGGTCGCGCCAGATTTGGAAACGATTCATCAGGGAGCGTCCGATCGAGGGTGAATCCGCATTTCTGCAGCACATGCGCTGATGCGTCGTGGTCGGCGTGAACCGTTGCGAAGAGCCGCTCGATGCCGAGCGGCTCCGACACGCTGATCATCGTGCGGAGCGTTTCGGTCGCGTAGCCGCGCCCCCAGGCATCGCGCGCGAAAACATAACCCGTTTCCGCGTCGGTCGCGGTCCGGCGGTGCAACCCCGTCCCCCCGACGAGTTCGCGGGTGGAACCGAGCCAGATGAGATACGGTCCGCACCCGCCGCGTGCC
>JBPYEE010000297.1:0-23111 GCA_051985095.1 Vicinamibacterales bacterium
CAGCCTGCCAGACCCGCCGGACCCTGACCGGGGTTGATTGAAAGGGGGCGGGGCACGTTGGACCCCGGACAGGCTGGGCCGTGGCGCACGTCGATGCCGCCACTCACGCAATCATCTGGATTCAGCCGTTGCAGGGACAGCCGCCGCACTGGCTCACGCAGTTCAACGACGGCCGCACGATCGCTGACCTTGCCTGGTCGCGCGACGCGCGGCGATCGCGCATGCGACTATGACCACCGATATCGTCGTGTTCGGGGGATTGAAGCGTTGATCGCGTGGATTGAGGGCGAATCAGTGTTTGGCCGGGCGGACAGCGGCAACCGCCGCATCCTGCAGCTCCGCCCGCCACCAGCTATCCGATCCGACCTTCTGCGCTTGATTGACGCCGATGACAATCCGATAGTTGGCGTCGATCGGTGACCCGTCGAGTACGAGCACCGAAAACTTCGTGGCGTGCGCTTCCAGGGTCCGTCTGGCGGGAGCCATCTGGCGGGCCTTGAGCGTGCCCTGTGCGTCAAAGATGAAGGCAATGACCGTGAATTCGTCGACGTCGTCGCTGGTCGTGTTGGTCGCGCTATAGAGGAGGACCGGCGGGGCGTCGCTGGTCGCCAGGACGGTCGCCTTGTCCAATCGAACCGGCGTGTCCGGCGCCTGCACGACGGTGGCCGGTCGCTCTGTGGGGGTCGCGCCGACGAGCAGCGCGATGATCACATAGGGTTTGAGCACGCCTGCCTTCGCCAGTAACCTAACACATCTACCGGCTGTAGTACCCGCTGCGGGCTCGAACGGACATCTGACGGCCGCGGACGCGAACGGCGAGCGGCCGCCATTCGGTGTCATTGGCCGACTCGACCGTAATGAGGTATTCGTGACGCAACTCGTCCACGATCAGCCGCACGGGGCTCGGCGCATCCTCCGGCCGGGTGACCCAGAACAGATTGCCCCCGGTCCACTGCGCCAAGTCACGAAAATCGGCCGCGGCGGAGGAGCGCGGATCCGTGGCGCGCTGCGCGTACGCTCGATCGATCGGCGCCACGGTCGCGATCACGTACACCGGAACGTCGATCGAGCTGGCAAGCGCCGAGACCTGGGCCGCGGTCAACGCGCTGTTGTTATCAAGGCCGTCGGTGAGCACGACGATCGCGCGGTGAGCCGACGGGCGTTCGGCCAGTCGTCGAGCCGTCTCGGCGATCGCGTCGTAGAGCGACGTCACACCGAACGGATCGGCCCCTCGCAGCGCCGCATCCAGCGTTGACGGGTGATTGGTGAAGGGCTGCTGTTCGTGCAGCGCAGCATCGAACGTGAAGAGGCTCACTTCGTCGCGGCCGTCCTGCAGGGCCATGGCAAACTGCTTCACGACGTGCTGCGCGAGCGCAAACTTCGCACTCACGCGCATGCTGCCGCTCGTGTCCATGAGCACGGCGAGCGTCAGACGGCTGTCGGGTGCCGCCTGGAAGTCGAGAATGGCCCGCCGTTCGCCTTTGTCGAGAACCTCGAAATCCGCCGCCGTCAACGACGTGACCATCCGGCCGTGCCGATCGTGGACGACGGCGCTGATGGGCACCACGGCAATGGACGACTTAAAGATGGCCACTGGTTGCTGGGCGAGCGCGGTGGGCTCGAGCGGCAACATCGACGCGGCCAGTAGCGTCGCAAGAAACACTATTCGCACAAACACTCCGTGCAATGGCGCGGACGTGAGTTTTTGAGGGAGGAACTAAGAATCGCAGGTTCGGAAGCGGGAGTCAACTCCGGGTCTCGGGCTTGACCGGCACCCGCCTCCGGACCCGAACCCCGCCCGGGTGAGGGGCTCACTTGTTGATACAAAGGTGCACGGTTCGGCGGCTGAATGAGCCGGTGGCCGCCTCCGTGAGCCCGCCTGCCGCGGCGGCGTCGGAATTCGAGCTGCAGTGACGACTGGCCGTGGTCGCGGGTCAATTCGTTGAGAGCCGGCGCGCCGGCTCGCCCGTCCGGATTCACATCGCCGATTCGCGTCACGTCCGACACCAAGAAACCACGGCGTCGTGGTCCCCCCTTTGCACCGCACTATTCCAACACCCGTGCCGCCGCGTCATCGAGTTGCTGCGGGAGACAAGGGGCGAGACCAATCCACGCGGCGCCGGACCCTCGTCGCACGGGTCGTGACCGCTGTCGTGGCGGTCGCACTCTGGTGGGTGGCGCCGCCCCAGGGACTGACCCTCGAGGCGTGGCGGCTCTTTGCGATTTTCGCGGCGACGATCCTCTCGGTGGTCATCGGCGCCCTGCCGATTCTCACCGCGTCCGTGCTCGCCGTCGCGGCGGCGGTTCTCACGGGTCTCCTCCGACCGGAAGAGGCCTATGCGGGCTTCAGCAACGGCACGATCCTGCTGATCGTGGTCGCCTTCCTGGTGGCGAACGCCGTGGTGAAGTGTGGTCTCGGCACACGCGGCGGGTACTGGATTGTCAGCCGGTTCGGCCGCTCGACGCTCGGCCTGGGCTACTCGCTGTTCCTGCTCGACGCCGTGATCGCACCGGCGTTCCCCAGCAGCACGGCTCGATCCGGCGTGCTGTATCCCTTCGCGCTCTCCCTGGCGACTGGCGCCGGCGCCAAACCCGATCAGCCGGGCCGGCAACGGCTCGGCGCCTTCCTGATGCTCTGCGGCATGGCCAGCCTCAGTGTCTCGTCGGCGCTCTGGATGACCGCGATGGTCGCCAATCCGCTGGGCAGCGAGATCGCGCGACGCGCCGGCGTGCAGATCAGTTTCGGCCGCTGGCTCCTCGCGTCGTCCGTCCCGACACTGTGCGCGATGGCCGTGCTGCCGCTCGTGCTGTTTTGGACGCTTGGTCCTGAAGTGCGAGAAACGCCTGAAGCGCCCCCGGCGGCCCGAGCCGCGCTCAAAGCGCTCGGCCCGTTCACACGCGACGAGTGGATCGTGCTGATCGTCTTCGTCGCCTTGGTCGCGCTGTGGGCGTCATCAGCGCTGTTCGGGACCGATCCAACGGCGGTCGCGTTTTTGGGTCTTGGCGTCCTCCTCGCGACCGGCGTCATCACGCTCCAGGACATCGGGAAACAGGGCGACGTGTTGGCTACCTTTATCTGGTTCGCGGTCCTCTTCACGCTCAGCAGTCAACTGAACGAGCACGGTTTCATGGGGTTCCTGGGCCAGCGGATCGCTGCAGCGCTGACGGGTTTGGCGTCGCCGAAAGCCGGCGTCCTCCTCGTCGTCGCCTACGTGCTGCTGCACTATTTGTTCGTCAGCCAGACGGCGCACCTGCTGGCGTTGTTCGGCGTCCTCCTGAATGTCGGCATCAAGCTCGGCATCAACCCTTCACTGCTGGCCTTTCAACTGCTCTTCGCGACGGACTACTTCGCGGTCATCACCCCGCAAGGGTCGAGCGCCAATCTGCTCTTCGCCGGAAGTGGTTATCTCTCGCAAGGTTCCCTGTACCGGCTGGGGGCCGTAATGACGGCAACCAGCTTCGCCGTCTATGCCGTCGTCGGGACCGCATGGCTCTGGCTGATGGTGCGCTGAGAGAACGCGCACGGTCAGCCGCCGCGGGGTCGCTGCCACACGACCACACCGTCCTTGTACACCGTTCGCACGCGGTGGAGCGGCACACGTCGGACGACCCCGTCGTCACCAGTGAACGAAAACATCCCGGCGTTCTCGTCAAGGCTGATGGTCGCGAGCTCCACGATCTGGTCGTCGCGCGCAAACCGATCGATGTACCCGAGGGCGAAGTGTCCCTTGGCGAACTCCGGATCCCATCGGATGCGATGGAGCAGTTCGTGGAGAGGCTGCATCTGTTCGGTCGCGGGGCGAAGAACCGCCGGATCTGCGCTATTTCGACCGCCGCCTGTCGAGACGCGATCGATCGACCTTCGAGCGAACGCGGTCGCGCGGCGCAAGCAGGCGCAGCCGCGTCGCTCGCATCTGCTCCGAGACGGTCTTTTGCCGATTCTGTCGCCCCTTCATGGACGGTTCCTCTGAGACCGCGCGACGACCGGTCTCGTGTGGCGGGCGGTCGCGACCGGCCGCCACTCCAGGCACTATACCAACGTCACGGCGTTCCGGTGGCGCGGATCTGCAAGGGTACGCCAGCTCAAAGTAACCCGTTCGATGCCGCCGCCTATCTCGCAATCGCCGTGCTCGCGACCGCCGCGACGAGCGCGATGATCGGGCCATGCTACCGAGCGAATTCAGAGGAGCCGGTTCGGGCGCTTCGGACCGACTGAAGGCCGGCACATGACTGAAACGATTGAACCACGTTGAAGAGAATCGCGTTCCCTGGTGCAGTCGGCGGCGCGAGACCGGCGGGTCGCAGCGGGTCACTCCCACGGCGTCCAAAACGGGACACTGGCAGACTCACCGGCAAATGGTTCTTCGCCCCCATTGCCGCGATCGGCTCGTGGACTGAATCGGGCGATGGAAATCGCGTGTCATATACTTTCTGCAGGCACCGAACCGACGGCTGGTTGGAAATTGACCATCAGAAGCGACTGGAGGGTCGAATGCGACGCGCTCCTGTTGTTCTTGCGCTGCTGGCCGGCAGCTTCGTTGGAATCTCGGCCGACTCCCCGACGCCGCTCCTCCTGCAAAAGCCGACGCTGAGCCGCACGCACATCGCGTTCGTCTATGCCGGCGACCTGTGGACCGTGCCGCGTGATGGCGGCGCGGCGCAGCGGCTCACCAGCGGGGCCGGCATCGAGACCAACCCCCTGTACTCGCCCGATGGCACGACGATCGCCTTTACCGGTGAGTACGATGGCAACATCGATATCTATACGGTGCCGGCCACAGGGGGCGTGCCGAAGCGGCTGACGTGGCACCCTGCGCCGGACACCGCACTCGCGTGGACGCCAGACGGCAAGCGGATCCTGTTCGCGTCGAACCGGGACAGCTACGCGCCGGTCCAACAGCTCTATACGATGGAGGTCAACGGCGCGTTTCCGGAGCGTCTGCCGCTGCCGTGGGGGTGGGAAGCGACCTACTCGCCGGACGGCCGCCGACTTGCGTACGTGCCGATGCGTCGCGCGTTCAACGTCTGGAAGCGATACCGCGGCGGCGATACGACGCCGATTTGGATCGCGTCGCTCGCCGATTCGACGACTGAGAAGATCCCGCGCGACAACTCGAACGATTTCAACCCGCTCTGGATCGGTCCGAAGGTGTACTTCCTGAGCGATCGCGACGGTCCCGTCACGCTGTACTCGTACGACACACGCGCGCATGATGTGAAGCAGGAGATCAAGAACGACAGCTTCGACTTCAAGTCAATTGGCGCAGGGCCGGATGCGATCGTCATCGAGCAGTTCGGCGGACTCGCGCTCTTCGATCTGAAGACCAGTCAGGTCAGGCCGGTGCCGGTCCAGATCGCGGGCGATCTGCCGGAAGTGCGTTCGCGCATGGTGAACGTGAGCAGCCGGCTGTCCGGAGCGCACCTGTCGCCGAACGCCACCCGTGCGGTGTTCGAAGCGCGAGGCGAGATCATCACGGTCCCGGCCGAGAAAGGCGACCCGAGAAACATCACCAATTCCCCGAATGTCATGGACCGCTCACCCGCGTGGTCACCCGACGGAAAGTCGATTGCATTTTTGTCGGACGAATCTGGCGAATACGCCCTGCACGTCGCGCCGCAGAGCGGCGTCGGTGACGTTGTGAAGATCCCGATGCCGGCACCGGGCTTTTACCGCGGCACTCAGTGGTCGCCCGACTCGAAGAAGATCGCATTGATCGACTCGCACATGCGCATCTGGTACGTCGATGTCGAGACTCGCAAGGCGGTGCAGGTCGCCAAGGAACGCTACTGGAATCCGTTCGGCGACGACTGGGAGCCCGTATGGTCGCCCGACTCGCAATGGCTCGCGTATGCGACTCGCTTGCCGAACTATCTCGGCGCGATTCATCTCTATTCGCTCGCGTCGGGTAAGTCGACGCAGATTACCGACGGCATGAGCGACGCGAAACATCCCGTGTTCGACAGGGACGGCAGGTACCTGTATTTCACCGCGTCGACCGACTCCGGCCCTTCGCTCCAGCCCGACGTGGGCAGCTTCACACGTCCGGTAACGGGCAGCATCTATCTGGCGGTGCTCTCACGCAACGAGCCCTCACCGTTTGCGCCGGAGAGCGATGAGGAGAAATCCGGCGATGCCCCGTCCGCGCCTGAGGCGCCGAAACCGGAATCGCGCGCAGACCCGGCGAGAAAACCGGTCGAAGTCAAAATCGATTTCGACAATATCGGCCAGCGCATCTTGAGCATGCCGCTGCCCCCGCGGCGGTACGTGGGTCTCCAGGTCGGCAGGCCCGGTGTGCTGTTCGCGCTCGAGACGACGGCGCCAACCCCGGGCCAGCCGCCGACGATGATTGTCAACCGCCACGATTTGAAGACGAGGAAGAGCGACATCGCCGCCACCGGCGTCCGTTTCTTCGAGGTCTCGGCGAGCGGTGACAAGATGCTCACGCGCCAAGGCGACGATTGGTTCATTCGCAACCTGCCGCCGCCACCGCCACCCCCGGGTGGGCCGGTGGCCGGCGGCCCACCCCCACCGCCGCCCGCCGGCGGTCAGCTGAATACAAAAACCATTGAAGTGAAAGTCTCGCCGCGTGAGGAATGGCAGCAGATGTTCCGCGAGGTGTGGCGCATCGAGCGTGACTTCTTCTACGACCCGGGATTCCACGGCTTGAACCTCCAGAACGCCGAAGAACGCTATGCGCGCTTCGTCGAGGGTATCGGCTCGCGGGCGGACCTGAACTATCTGTTTGCCGAGATGCTGGGAAATCTCGTGGTCGGCCATCTGGGCGTCGGCGGCGGGGACGCGCCCGATGTCAAGCGGGTCCAGACGGGGCTGCTCGGATGCGACTACGCGATCGAAAACGGCCGGTATCGATTCGCGCGCGTGTTCAACGGCGAGAACTGGAATCCGCAGGCGACGGCGCCGCTGACACAGCCGGGAGTGAACGTCACAGCGGGCGAATACCTGCTCGCGGTGAACGGCCGGAATGTCACAGCGGCGGACAACGTCTATAGCTTTTTTGAGGGCACGGCCGGCAAACAGGTTCAGATCCGCGTGAGCACCGATGCGTCCGGCAGCGGCGCGCGCACCGTCACAGTCGTCCCGATCGCCAACGAGAATCGGCTTCGGAACCTGGCATGGATCGAAGACAACCGCCGGAAAGTCGACCAGATGACCGGCGGCCGCGTGGCCTACGTGTATCTGCCGGATACCGCATTCGGCGGGTTTACGAACTTCACGCGCTACTTCTTCGCGCAGGTCGACAAACAAGCGGTCATCGTCGACGAGCGCTTCAACGGCGGCGGCGCGCTGGCCACCGACATCGTCGAGTTTTTGTCGCGACGGCTCCTCTCCAGTGTGGCGACGCGCGACGGTGGCGACGAAGTCGAGCCGCAAGGAGCGATTTTTGGCCCGAAGGTCATGTTGATTAACGAATTCGCCGGGTCGGGCGGCGACGCCTTGCCGTGGTATTTCCGTCGGGCGGGCGTCGGCAAGTTGATCGGGAAACGAACCTGGGGTGGGCTCGTTGGACGAGCCGGCGCGCCGCCCCTGATGGACGGCGGCGTTGTGACCGCCCCGTCATCGGCCGTGTGGGACCCGGAGGAGAGCCGCTGGATTGCAGAGAATGTGGGCATCAGCCCCGACATCGAGGTGGAGTACGACCCCGCCGCCGTACGACAAGGGCACGACCCACAGCTCGAACGCGCCGTGCAGGAGATTCTTGCGGAGCTTCAGCAGCATCCGCCGAAGACGCTCAGTCGCCCGACGTTCCCGAAGTATCGCACCATGAAATGAGCGCGCGTCGGCGATCGCTGATCGGCGTTTCCTCGGAGCCAGGTGGCACCGTTCCTCGCGCCCCTGAAGACTGGCCAGCGGACATCACCGCGGGCGATCCGAGGAGGGGCGCAACGGCGGACGCGGACGCCGCCTCAATCCGCTATCTGGCGCGGTGGAGCGGCTCCATGCCGGCGTTTCTCATCGCCGCGGCGCCCTGGTCGGACGTGAGAAACGCGAGCAGGCGCTTCGCCGCATCGAGTTGTGTGGTCCCGGCCACCACGGCGGCCGAAAACACGGAGACGTATTGGATGTCGGCCGGCACGGTCCCCACAAACTCGGTGCCCTGGACGTGCAGAAGCTCGCTGACGGGCTGGATCGCGAGTTCGGCGTCGCCCGCTGCGACGGCGGCCACGCTGCCTGCGACATACTTCTTCGTCATTTCGTCCGCGATGCCAAGCTGCGGGAACATCTTCGTCGTCATGTAGATCCCCGTCGTGCTCATCGGAAACGTGATCGACTTTGCGCGGAGCAACGTGGCCTTGAACGCGTCGACGGTGCCGATGTTCGGTCTGGGCGCGCCCTGATGGACGGCGAGTCCAAGGAGCGTCTGCGCGAGGTCCACGCGGCTGTCCGGAACAATCCGGCGCTCCTGCGCAAGCTCTTCGAGCCCTTCCTTCGACATGATCACGACGTCGGCTGGAGTGCCGCGGCGCAACTGCGCGGCGATCGTATTTGGCCCTGAACCTTGCGATGCTCCCGTGGCCGTGTGGACCGCGATACCCGTCGTCCGCTCGAACGCGGGCAGCGCGTCCCGGTACGCAGCGGCGAAGCCGCCTGACATCAGGACCTGCAGTTCCGGTCCGGCACCGACGGTGCTCATCAGGACGGTGACAGCGACGATTCCTCGAGCGAACGCACCGAAGGCTGTCCTCATGGCGCGTAGAGTATCGCTTGAGCGTGGGCGGTGGCCACTCTCGAGCACGCCAAACGCCAAGAGGTGGGGGGCGCCGATTGGCGGGCCCGGCCGTGCCTCGAGAGAGCCTTCGCGCGCGAGGGCAACCTGACCCGCGCGACCAGTGTCTCGGAAGGATTTTCCGAGAACGGTGGACGCCATTCTGACGCTCAGATCCTCCAGCCGGCACACGGTCGAGGACGAGTGGCGGCGGCCAGTTCCGCCTCAATACGTGACGCGGACTCGGTACGTCAGGACCGATGTCGAATCGGCCGCAACCGGCACCGTGAACGCGGCGGCCCACGCCGCGCTTTTCGTCCACTGGTGCGATGAACGCACCATCTGCCAGGTGCCGCCGATGGGCTCGTTGACGTCGACGACAATCGGCACAGGCTTGTGGTTGCGCAACGTCACCTCGTATTCGACTTCGTAGACGGTGCCGCCCACCTTCGCAAAGTCTGTCTGATTCCGCTCGCAGGCGACATCGAAGGCGTTTCCAATCTTCAGGTGGAGCGTCTCGTCCTTCGGCGTGTGGTCAATGCGGTCCTCTCCAACGAACTGCATGCCGCCGGTCGAATCCGATTGGTAGACGCGAACCGTGCCCGCGGGGATCGGCATGCCCAGACCCGAACGCGCTTCGTTCTTGAACTCGTAGTAGACCTGCACGGCATCCTTCATCGGCGAACCCGGATGCTGCACGTTGCGGTAGTAAAAAGCCTGGCCCTCGACGACATACCGCTTGTGGACCGGAATACCGGTGCCGGTGAGCATCGCCAGTTGTTTGGTCTCGTTGTTGTTGATGGTGGTTTTCTGGCCCAGCGTATAGAGGTGGTAGTCGGAAAACGATTCTTGCATCATCGGGGCGGACCGATTGATGGGCGCTTGTGCCGCGTCCGCCAACCGGCCGAACTCTTCGCGGACCCGTTTCAGATCCCCCGCAACGAGTTGCAGCTTGGTGTTTTTGAACGCGGTTCCACTGGCGTTGGTCAGCGTGACCCATCCATCGAGATCGCCGGTGCGATCGTCTCGGGACACGGTCAGGACGTAGTCGGCGTTCCACGACAGGTTGCCGGCGAGATAGGAGGCCTCGAGGCGTTGGTGCGACGTACCCGTGTTGTCCAGCGTCCAGATGAGCGTCGGCCGCGTATAGAGATTGTTCGGCAACGATGGGAACCGGAGCTCGCCGACCCCGAGGCCGGTGACCACCTCGTCGCCAATCTGCCAGACGGGCGCGGTGTTGTAGCTGATCAGCCGCGCCTTGACCGGCCGCGCGCGATCACCCCCCTCAGAGGGTCGGACCACGGTGACGTCCCGGCCGACGTACTTGCGGAGCAGCTTGTCAGGCTCCAGGAGATCGTATTCGTAGTTCTGCTCGCGCACGTTGACCCGCGACGGCTCGGTCAGCGACCGCAGATGAACGGTTGCGGGGATCACAGTTGCGGCAATGTCTATGAAGTTGAGGTCGGCGCGACCGCTTGGCAGCTGCAGGTCGCGGACATCGCGCACCAGCGCGATGGACGAGTTATAGACAGTGACTGCCAGGTCGACCTGATCGTTGAGCGTCGACTCGCCGTGCGCGACGGTGACCGCGGCTGCCGTGGTCGAGGTCGAAGGCCTCCAGTACGCGAGGCCCAACGTCCACAGAAGGGCAGCTATCCACCACTGTTTTGGCATCGGATTCGGGGCTCCTCTCCAGCCTTAGAACGGAGCCGCGCGAATTCCTTGCAGGCGGAGGTGTTTGAGGAGGTTATGCCTAGCGGGCGAGCGCCCAGGTCAGACCGCCGTCTGCGGTCTTGAACGTGCGGCCGTCCGCGGTCGTGACCGTCGCCGCGCGCTCGTCGGTCGCTTGGATGGAGGCGAGGTCCACCGGTTCGGGGAATCCGATTCGACGCCACGTGGAGCCATCGGTCTGCAGCAAGACCACCCCTCCGCGACCGACCAGCCAGCAGACCAACGGCGCAGGCGACGCACCTGCCACGAGCGAGGCGCTGACGCCGGTTTGTTGCAGTTGCCAAGTCAATCCGCCATCGGTCGACCGCTGCACGGCATCACCTCGAACGATCTGCCATCGGGTCATGGGATTCGCCGAAATGATCTCCTCCACCGGCGCGTTTTCGCGGCGCGCGCGCGCAAACGACTGCGCGGCGAATGTTGAGGGGGCAATCGGCGCCACGGCGTCAGCCGCACCTTGCAGCGGCGCTGCTCGGGCGTCAGCTTTGGCCGCTGCGCTGGCCGGGGTATCTGTTGTTGCCGCCTCGGGCGCCTGTGCCTTGTCGCGGACGGCTCGCGGGGTTTGGACCGGCTTGGTTGGCGGTTTCGTGTCGGCGGATTGACCCTCTGCGACGGGCCTCGATTCGGCGGCCTGCAGTTGCCCGCTTGGCGGAGTCGACGCCTGTGACGGCAGGGCAACGGCCATCTGAGGTCGACCGGTGGTCCTACGCACAGCCCGCGGTAGGGTCGCCCCCACCACGAGGGCGGCGGCCGCAGCCGTTAACGGCACAAACCATTTCACCGCGGTCGCCCGCCACCACGCCGTCTTCTGTTCTGCCGCCGGCTGAGCGGTTCTGACCATCGCCGCAAGGAGGGCCTGGCACCGCGAACAATCGGCGGCGTGAGCTTCGACAGCGGCGCGCGCGCGGGCATCGAGCGCATGGTCGGCCCAAGCCGCGAGTGTTTCCTCATCGAGGCACGCGATCGCGCCTCCTTCCGATGGCAACGGTGTCAACCGTCTCTCGAGCGCTTGACGAAGGCGCCCTTCAAACACGGTGTCGAGGTTGGAAGACTCTTTCACACAGCGCCTATCTTACAGAACGCTCAGCCGACGATCCCTTGCGCGCGCCGAGGATCGCCTGCAGATCGAATGTGCCCGGATCGTCGGTCATCGACGCAAGCGATTCCGCGATCTGCTCCGGAGACAACCGCCCAGTGTCGCGCAAATAGCGCTCAACCTCAGCCCGGATGGTCTGACGGGTTCTGGCAAGGTGGCGCGACACCGTCGCTTCATGTTCTGCCAGGACGCGGCCCGTTTCGGCCAAGGTCAGCTGCTGGACATAGTAGCAACCGAGCCGCAGGCGATCGCGGTCATTCAGGCAGGCGATCGCCCGGCTCAGTGCCTCATGCGCAAGGCCAGTCAACCGTGAACGGTCCGGCTCCGGGGGAACGGACGGTGCCTCAAGGGCTGTGACGGCTGACCTGCGAAGCGTGTCTTCATCGGGAAGCGACGCGAGCCGCCGTGTGGACCGGAGCCGATCCACATATCGGCGCGCCAGGACTGCTCGCAGCCAGGTCGCGAGGCTGCTTCGCCCGTGGTAGTACGAGAACAACGATCGTCGCTCTCCCTCACCGCGCTGCAGACCGTACAGATCGCCGTACAGTGAGTCCACCAGGTCCCGGGCTCCCCCGCTCGGATCCAGGGCGTCAGCCGCTTTGTAAAGAAGGGGACGATAGTCGCGCACGAAGCGCTCCCACGCGCTCTCGTCTCCCTCAGAGCACTGACGTGCGAACTGCAGATCATCGAGGTGAAGGTGTGACACGTGACGTGACTTAGGGACAGGCTCTGGTGGGCAGACTCAGGGGCCGCCGCGGACGTTGAGTGACATCAAACGTATTGAGCAGGCTGCCCGCCTGGGCATCGCGATCGGCCGAGGTCGCGAGTGCGGAGCGCGGCTCGATGAACGAGCAGGCGGTCCCGGCAAAGACGACGACCGCGGCTGTTGCCCAGGGCCAGTGCGGGCGCGCGGCCGCTGTCACTGACGTTTCCCTCCCGTTGCCATCCTGTTGTCATCCTACGATACGCGAATCAGCCGCGCCCGGTCTGCGTGGCACGGCCCCAACCCGAGGGGCTTCCTCGCTGCGCTCCCTCCACTGCTGCGCGTCGGCGTCGGGATCTCGGCGGCGCCGAGGGTGCCAGACGCGAAGGAAAGGCCTGCCCGTCTCGAGTATGTGTGTCCGAATTCGCCGCCTGTATGATGGTGTCGCCTTCTGAGCGGCTCCTGTGCCTGATCACCGCACGCGTCGTGAGTGGTTGAAAAATGTCGGCGCCATCGGCGCCGGATCGCTGTTCGCGGGCGCGAGCTCGAACCGCCCTCTGGGCACGGCCGCCCAGGCGCCGGCCGCAGTCGCGAACGGAACCGTGCTCCCGCTGACGTCATCCAGCGACGTTTTCAGTCCGCCGCGTGGGCGAGCATTTCAGAAGTTCAGTTTCGATTTTCCCGAGGCCGCCGTCGCGTTCGACGGGCTGTCTTTCGGTTTTCGCGTCTTCACCGACGAGAACACGTACTCGCTCGACGCCGGCGCCGTGACAGTGACGGCCTCGGCGTCCGCGCTCGTCGCCTCGTGCAACGGCTTCGTGTTTGCCGGCGGCGAGTTGAAGCTGCCGGGCCGCCTGACCGCGAGGCTCGCCGCGCGCGATGGCGACGTCCTGTGCGACGTCGAGGTGGAGATGGATCGGCCGATCGCCGCTGTCGCAACGGTCATTCGCGGTGTGCCGCGCGGCCGCGTGTCGGCCGCGGGCGCGCCGTTCTTCGATCCGCACGATGACGAGGTGCTGCTCGGCTATCCCTTCTCGGGCAGCGATCTGTTCGGGCCGCAAGGCAACGGCGGTCTGCCAACCCCGCTGGTGTGTGTCCAGAGAGCCGACGGGTCCATCTTCGCGATCTCTTCACTCGACGATCGGGTTCGCACGACCCGCTTCTATTTTCAGCCTGGTGACGCCGGGTATCGCGTCGAATGCCTGGTCGAAGCCGAGGCGTGGAAACCGCAGCAACGGTTCGTCACGCCGACCTGGCGCATCACCAAGACGACCACCATCAGCCGCGCAGCGGAGGCCCACTACGACCACATTTCGCGCGTGTTCACCGTCCCCCGGTGGGAGACGCGGTCCGATGTGCCGGACTGGATGCGGCAAACGGCGCTCGTGGTCACGCTGCACGGCATGCACTACACCGGGTACGTCTTCAACGACTACGCGAAGATGCGCGGCATCCTCCGTTGGATCGCGACACGGATACCTGCCCGTCGCGTCCTCGCGTTTCTCGCGGCATGGGACGGCCGGTACTACTGGGACTATCCGATCTACAAAGCGTCCGATCGGATGGGAGGCGAAGCTGGCCTGCGCGCGCTCGTGACGGAAGGACAGTCGCTCGGCTTCAAGATGATGCCGATGTTCGGGGCGAACGCCGCAAATCGCCGTCACCCCATGTTCGCGCAGATTGCCGATGCGGCGACCGAGCGTCGGGATGGCGACCGCTTCGATCTGAACTGGGTCGATTGGAATAACGACCGTCACCAGGACGGCTGGCTGTCATATATGAATCTCGGTATCGCGTCGTGGCGCACGTGGCTGACCGATCGCGTTGCGGACGTCATCGATCGATACGGCGTCGACGCGTACTTTCTCGACATCGTCGGCGGCTGGGTGAACAATCCGAAGGCCGACATGCACGAGGGTACGCGGTTGCTCGTCGAGGACCTGCGACACCGCTTTCCGCATGTCGCCGTCGTGGGCGAGATGCACTACGATGCGATGCTCGCATTTATTCCGATGTACCACTCGTTCGGCCAGGGGCTGATCACCGATGAGGTGCAGCGCTACGGCCGTTTCTTTCAACATCTGAGTCATCCGGCACCCGGGCGCGGGAGCACAGGCGTTCACGAAGCTGGATTTCTTCGGTGGAACCCGCAAACCCTTTCACTGACGGACGCCACCATCCCCACGCTCGCGATCGTCGACGATACGTTCGAGGCGCACCGGACCGAGATGGATGCCGTGATTCAGGCGGCGAAACGGCGCGCCGGGTTGTAGGAGTCCCCCGTGCTTTCGCGCCGTGAGCTGCTCAAACAGGTTGCCGCGATCGGATCGGGCGTGTTTGCGGACCCGGGTGTCGAAATCCGCATCACGACGGCGAGTGCGTGGACCACGCGCGTCAGCGTCGTGCCCGCCGGTGCGCCGACGGCAATCGCTGGCGATGGATCGCTCGTCGAGCGCGTGTGGCCGCCGCCGGTGGCGCGCGTGCGATCGCTGCGGCGGCCGAGAACGGTCAGCTCCGGCAATCTCCAACTGCAGGTGGCGCAGACCGGCGGCCCAGATCGGCCGATCGACATCGTCGCCTCGGGCGCGAATCGGCGCATGACGCGACGCGTGTCAATCGACGCGCAGAGTGGCGCGCTGAGCTTTTCCCTCGGCGACGGTTCGCTGCTCGGCCTCGGCGAAGGCGGACCCCAGTTCAACCGGCGCGGATCGACGCTGACGTCGCGCAGCGGCCAGGGAGGTTATCAACTGCGCACGCACGGCGGCCGGGTGCCGATTCAGTGGCTCATCGATACGAGCGGCTGGGCGCTCTTCGTCCACCAGCCGTACGGAACGTTCGATCTCACGGGACCCGCGGGCCGCTTCACTCCGTCACCAGCGGTCCCTCCGCTGCTCGACTTTTTCATCGTTGGCGCGTTCGAACCTGCCGCGATGATGGCCGAGTACGCGCAGCTGACCGGCCGCCCCGCCATGCCGCCGCTATGGTCCCTGGGGTATCAGCAGTCGCATCGCACGCTTGCGAGCCGCGACGAAATTCTGGAGGAAGCGAAAACGTTTCGCGAGAAGAAGCTGCCGTGCGACACGATGATTTACCTCGGCACCGGCTTCTGTCCGTCCGGCTGGAACACCAATAACGGCGAGTTTGCCTTCAACGACAAGGTGTTCCCGGATCCGCCGCAGGTGATCCGTCAGCTCCACGACGATCACTTCAAGGTCGTGTTGCACGTCGTGCTCGAAGGCCGGACACTGACGGGGGCGGTCGACGATCGATGCACCGCCGCACCGCTGCCGAGCGGCCAGACGCCAGACGGCAAATGGCCCGCCGACCGTCAGGTCAGTTGCTACTGGCCGGTCCACAAGACCCTCTTCGACGTTGGCGTGGACGGCTTCTGGCCCGATCAGGGTGACGGTCTAGATCCGGCGTCTCGACTGGCGCGCAATCGGATGTACTACGATGGCTCGCGTCGATTTCGGCCGAACGAGCGTCCGTTTGCCCTGCACAGGAACGCAACCGCCGGCATGCAGCGCTACGGGGCATTCCTCTGGTCTGGCGACGTGTATTCCACCTGGGAGACGCTCGCCACGCACGTTCCGGTCGCGATCAACACAGGACTGAGCGGCATACCGTTTTGGGGCACGGATATCGGCGGATTCGTGCCAACCAAGGAGCTGACCGGCGAGCTCTACGTGCGCTGGTTTCAGTTCGCGGCGTTCTGCCCGCTGTTTCGGGCCCACGGTCGCACCTGGAAGCTGCGGCTGCCGTGGGGCTGGAACACCGGCGATCTCGCGCCGGATGAGATCGCGAATTACACCGGCGGCGCCTCGAATCCCGACCCGAGCGAACTGCACAACGCGGCCGTGGAGCCGATTTGCCGACGATATCTCAACCTGCGCTATCGACTGATGCCATATCTCTATAGCGCGGTCCGCGAAACGCACCTGACCGGATTGCCGATCGTGCGCGCGCTCTGGCTGCACTACCCTGATGATCCGCTGGCGGTCGAGCGCGGCGACCAGTATTTGTGGGGCCGCGATCTCCTGGTCGCGCCGGTCACCGAACGAGCCGCAACTTCGCGGCGCGTCTATCTTCCGCGCGGGCGCTGGTACGATTTCTGGACGAACCAGACGTATGATGGCGGAACCGAAATCGTGCGGGCGGTCGACCTGGAGACGATGCCGTTGTTCGTGCGTGCCGGAGCGATTCTTCCGATGGGACCGGTCAAACAGTATACGAGCGAACCGGTCGACGAGCCGACCACGCTGCAACTCTATCCAGGCGCCGATGGCACCGCGACTGTGTACGAAGACGATGGCGCGACGTTCGAGTACGAGCGCGGTGAGTGGATGGCATTCGACGCGCGTTGGAGCGACAGTCAACAGCAACTCGCTCTTCGACTCGCGGCAGGATCGAAGATGCGGCCGCCGCTCGAACGGCGGCTGCGCGTGCGCGGCGCCGGTCGCGGCCAGGCGCAAGACATCACGTTTTCGGGGGCGCCGCTGTCCATCATCGTTCGGTGAAGGTTCCGGTGACCGCTCTCTCACGCCGCCGGTTTCTATCCATCGCAAGCATCGCGGCCTTGTCGCGCCCGCTCATCGCCCAGGATCGCGACAGCGGTGCCCTCGACGCCCGCGTCGCCCGGTTGATTCATGAGTTCGAACTGCAGGGCGACCATCGCACCGGCACCGCCGTCGACCATGCGTCAGCCGTGTGGCTCCGGGCCGAGGTGAAACGCAGAGGTCTCACGCCCGCGTTCGAGCCTTTTTCGCTGAACCGGATTGACCCCACTGTCTCGTCGGTCGGCGCCACGGAGCGAACCTTTCGCGGCATCCCGCTGTTCGATGGCGCGTTCACGGATGCCTCGGGCGTCAGCGGGCGGCTTGGCGGGCTCGAGGATGGCGCTGAGATCGGGCTCACCAGCGTCGTCCCCAATCAGGCGGCGGCGGGCCCGCTGGGGGGCGCGCGCCGGGCCAACCGTCACAAAGCGATTGTGTGCGTGACCAACGGGCTGCGACCCGGCCTGTGCCCAAGCAATGCTGAGTTCTTTCTGAAACCGTTTGGTCCGCCGGTAGTGCAGGTCTCGAGTCAGGACGGACAGGCTCTGGCGGAGCTCGCGCGCCAACGGGCTCCCGTGCGAGTGACGGCGCATGTCGGCCGAACACCGGTGACAGCCGTGAACGTAACGACGACGATCCCTGGAGGAGACTCGTCGCTGCCGCCCCTGGTGATCATGACGCCACGAAGCGGTTGGTACGCCTGTGCGAGCGAGCGCGGCGGCGGCATTGCCTGCTGGCTGGAGCTGATGCGCACGCTGCAGATGCCGAGACCCGCGCGCGACATCGTCTTCGTCGCATCAAGCGGCCACGAGCTGGGCCATCTCGGGATCAACGCGTTCGTCGACCGGCGGCCCGGCGTCGTCAGGACCAGCGCCGCCTGGATTCATCTGGGCGCGAACATCGGCGCCGCCGTCGAGTCCGGCAACACCATTCAATCGTCAGACGATCACTTGGAGACGATGCTCGCCCAGGCCATGACCGAGGCCGATCTTGGCGTCGATCGCCGCGTGCCGCGTGGCACCGTGCCCGGCGGGGAAGCGGAGGTCATCCACCACGGCGGGGGACGCTACGTATCGGTGATCGGCAGAAATGCGCTCTTCCACAATCCGAACGACCGGGGACCCGCCGCCATCGATCCCAAGGTGATCAGCCGATTCGTCACTGCCCTGACTGAAATCGCCAGGCAGTTTTCGCGCGCGTAACTGACGACCACTGCGTTTGTCATCGATCTGCTGGGCGGCCCGAGCGTGTTCAAAGGCCGAACCATGTCGACATCTGCTCCGGTGCGGGCGCGCATCCAACAAGGGCTCCCCTTTCGAGGCTGCAACTGTCCGCGCCAGAAGCTAGGCTGCTCTCTATACCAGCCAGGACACTCGCGCGTCGCCGTCAAACGAAGAAGCTCGATCGGGACGAGTCCGATCGCTGGTATCGACACGCTCGTGTGCTGGTCACGGCATACACCAAACGCCTCTCTTGAACCCGCCGTTCTCGTGGCTATCTCCGTAGACATTTTGACGATATCGCAAGCCTCCCGAGGCGTCAGCGATCGCCACAGAACGGCGTGGGATTCAGACTCGGGCCGCCAAGCGTGTCAAACCGGGCCGCACCCCGCGGACTCGACCACGCGAACCAGCCGGCGCCATACGCGAACCTGAAGGTTTCCGGTTGCGTGGCGGGTGCCCCGACGGCATGAGGCGCATACTCAAGCACCAGGACCGCACGTGTTCCGAGGTCCGCGCTGACGAACTGCGCGGGTTCGAGGTGGGCGGTGACGCGATAGGGAAACAGGCGCGGTTGGCTCGCGACGCAGGCCGCGTCGTAGTTCGTGATTGTGTTCGTCGGCAGGTCCAGCGTCCAGCTCGTCTCGAGCGGCACCCGGCGCGGCAACCACCGGCCATCTGAGAACCGGTAACTGGCCCCCCGTCGACCGTCGACGGCGTGGTCGACTTCGTGATACACGAACGCATCATCCCAGCGCCAACACTCGAACGCGTCCGGCCGGGCATACTTCACCCAACAGACTTCGCGCCGCTCGAAATTGACGCGCTGATCCTGCGGCTGCGTGCCGATGCGTGGCCACGTTGACGCGTCGCCGAGAATGAAGTCCAGCACATCGACGGTTGGCGCCGCCGGCCTGACGGGCCGATGCGCGCAGGCGCCCAGGAGCGCGACCATGAGCCACAGCGGTGTCATCCGCCATAGTGCTCTCGGTCGATCCGATTTGTTGAGCGTCAGGAGTTCGCGTCGCACGCTTCTGGAGTAATCGTACTTGGTGACGTCCTTGATGGCCCGTGCACCTGGAGCGTTGACGACGGTCGCGTGATCTCGGCGGGCGTGTGTGTGCGGCCCTCAACGGCGCGGCTGGGGCTCAACCGTGCCCGGGGCTCTCGCGGGCGGCGCTGCGGCTGAATTTCCCGCGTGGCGGGCAGGTGCGCATCGCGCGGTTGCCGCTGTGGCGATCGTTATCGCACCACCGGGGCTCAGTCCTGACGAAGCGCGGTCATCGCATCAACGCGGCTTGCGCGCACGGCGGGGACATAACTGGCGATCAGCGCCGCGACAACCAGAATCGCCATTGTCGTCGTGACCGTGGAGAGGTCGAGCGCATGCATGCCGGCAACAAACCTGAGTAACACGCGACCGGACACCCACGTGCCGGCCGCACCGATCGCCGCGCCAACCGCAATCATGCCAAGGCTCTGTCGCAGCACCAGGCGGCGGATGTCGCGCGGAGTGGCGCCGAGCGCCATGCGCATCCCGAATTCACGCACGCGCTGGTTTGTCAGGTAGGCGAGGACGCCGTACACCCCGACGCAGGCCAGAAACAGCGCGACGCCGCCAAAGATGGCGAACAGCAAGGCCAGGAATCGCTGGCGCGCGAGCGAGCGGCTCACCAGTTGCTCCATGGTTCGAATCTCGTAGAGCGCCTGATCGCTTGAGGTCCCTCGAAGGTCGCGGCGGAGCGGCTCGACGATGTCGAGAGGAGCGATGCGCGTCCGCACCGCGATCGACATGAATGACGCAAACGTGCGCGTCAGGCGCAGCGGCACCTGTGCAAACGGGTAGTACATCTGGTCACGCACGCGCGACAAATCGTCGCCCGCCAGACCCCAATGCCGCACGTGGCCGACGACGCCGACGATCCGGACCGGTGCCGGTCCCATGGGAGGCACCCACAGTTGTCTCCCGACGACGTCGCCGCGGCCGAACGCGTGCAGCGCCAGATTGTCATCGATCACCACGACTTGTTCGCTGTCCAGGCGATCGTGCTCGTCGAAGAAGCGTCCGGCCCGCAACGGGATACCCATCACCTTCAGGTAGTCGGGCGTGACGCTCGACGCGAGCGCAATCGGCGCTTCTGCGAGCGGCGGCACGGCGGCCGATACCGAGTAGGGGAGTGTGTTCTCTCCTTCACGCATCGGCACGATGTCAGTGAGCGCGGCCGATTCGACCCCGGGCACACGCCGGGCGCGATCGAGCACCTCCTGCCACGTCGCCGAAATCTGCGCCGGGTTGCCGAGGACGCCGGGGGACAGCGCGAAATGGGCCGTCAGGACGTTGTGCACGTTCAATCCGGGATCGAGCGACGCAAGCGTCAGGAGCGTGTGCGCGAGCATACCGGCCGCGACGAGTAACACGACCGCGAGCGCGAGCTCTGCCACGACAAAGGTGCTGTGCAGACGTTTCGAGCCACGCACGATCGTCCCGCTTGCGCCGCGGAGCGTGCTTTCGACACGGCCGATCGGCACCCGCATGGCGGGCGCCAGTCCGAATGCGAGGCCGCTGGCCAGTGAGAGCGAGAGGGCGGCGAGCAACACGCGCCAGTCGAGCTGAATCTCGCCGCCGCGCGGCAGGGCGCCCGGCCAGAACGCGACGAACGGTCGCACGCAGGCGGCGGCGACCAGGATGCCCAAGACCCCGCCGACGAGTCCCAGCATCCCGCTTTCAGTGAGACATTGCCGGATGACGCGCGCGCGGCTCGCCCCGAGCGAGACACGCGTCGCGAGCTCGCGGTCCCGCGAGACGGCGCGAGCGAGCATCAGGCTTGCCATGTTCACACAGGCAATGAGCAGCACCAGGGCCACGGCGGCAAGCAGCAGCCAGAGCGTCGATCCGATGTCTCCCACCACCTCCTGCTGCAGGGGGCGCGCGAGCAGCTCGCGGCCCGCATTCGACGCGGGAAACTGCGCCGCCAGGCGACGCGCCATCACCGCCAGCTCGGCCTGGGCCTCGTTGAGCGCGGCACGCGGCGCGAGGCGTGCGACGACGTGGAGGAAGCGTGCCTCGCGATTCCGCATGCGCGGTTCGATGTTCTCGCCGAGCGGTGTGAACACGTCCACGTCGCCGTCCAGACCGAATCCCTCTGGTGCGACGCCGACGATGGTGTAAGGCGTCCCGTCGAACACGAGCCGTTGACCAATCGCAGACGCGGTACCGAAACGGCGCTGCCAGAGGCCGTGGCTGATGATCGTGACGGCGGGCGCGCCCGGGCGGTCGTCGTCCAGAAGAAAGGGGCGGCCTTGCGCCACGCGTAGTCCCAGGACGGCGAAGAGCCCGGCCGAAATTTGCCGCCCGTCGACGTACTCCGGATCGCCGGGGGCGCTGACTGTCCCGCCGCCCTCTCGCCACGCGGCCATCGTCAGCGAGCGGCTTTCGCGCTGAAGGTCGACGAAATCGGGATACGACGCTCCCCATGCTTCGCCGAAGCCGTTCGTGATTCCGTGCAGCGTCACGAGCCTCTCCGGCTCGGGATAGGCCAACGGTCTGAGCAGCACGCTGTTGATGACGGTGAACATGACCGTCGTGGCGCCGATCCCGAGTGCGAGGATGATGAGGGCCATCGCGGCGAAGCCTGGAAGCCGGCGAAATGTGCGGAACGCGTAGCGAACGTCGCGCAGCAGATCGTCGAGCCACCGGGTGCCGCGGGCGTCTCGCACGTCTTCGCTGATTTGATCGAGGCCCCCAAACGCGAGTCGGGTGCGGCGACGAGCCTCGACTTCGTCCAACCCCAGCTTGCGGTAGACGTCGACCTGGCGATCGAGGTGGAACTGGAGCTCCTCCGCCATTTCCCGCTCGACGGTCCCGCGGCGGAACACCGCGCGAAGGCGATGAAACGCGTCGTTCAACATGGCGTCGTGCTATCTCGCTGCGAGGACCAGACTGACAACGCTCGTGAGTCGTCGCCACGCATCGGTCCGGTCGCCGAGCTGGGCGCGGCCCTTCCGCGTCAGCTCGTAGTATTTGGCGCGCCGATTGTTGTCGGACGTCCCCCACGAGGCTTTGATCCAGCCGCGCCGCTCAAGACGATGGAGCGCCGGGTACAGCGAGCCCTGCCGGATCTGAAGCGTCGCACCGGAAATCTGGTGGAGCCGCTCGGAGATGGCCCACCCGTGCTGGGGCCCGAGGGCGATCGTCTTCAGAATCAAGAGGTCAAGCGCGCCCTGCGGAAGGTCGAGCCGTTCGGTCTCCATGCGGTCCCCTCTCACTTCGACAGGAGACTATCGCAGTTCTTGTCGAAGCGCAAGGGGTTTAGGGTGGAGCTCCGTCAGTTGAGCGACATCAAGGCGTCGGTTTGTCTGGCGTTCGGTCGCCCGGCTCCGGCGGCTGCGCAGGGTGCTCAATGCTTCTCTGCGATTCCTCAGCGGCCTGCCATCGTTCTGACGCTTTCGCGCCGGGGAACATCTCGTAAAAGAAGCGGCCTCGCTCCTGCAGGGCCCGAAGTTCGTCGGCGTTCATGGTGTCGCCCTTCCGAAGCTGCTGCTCGACGCTCTGTGGGTGCTCGACGGGCAGTTCAACAACGCGTCAAGAATCGGCCGCTTTCGATTAAGAAGCCGTGAGTGACCACGCCCGAGTGCCTCTCTCAGCATAGCGTTTGCACGTTATTCCGTCGGTGCCGCTGCTTATCGACTGCCAAGTTAGCGATGTCAGTTTCACATTCGGCACCGGAGGGTAATCATGCTACGCATTCGTTCGTCGTTGATAGTCGTCGCCGCACTCGGACTCCTCACCGGATTACCGGCGTCGCCAGCCCAAGCGGACACGTGGGATCAACTCACGTACTTCACGTTTAGCGCGCCGGTTGAGATTCCCGGCGTGGCTCTGCCGGCTGGCACGTACATGTTCAAGCTCGCCGATCCTGACGCCAGCCAGAATATCATTCGCGTTCTGAGCCAGGATGGAACGAAGGTCTATGCAACGTTCTTCGCCATGTCGGATGAGCGTCTCACACCCACCGATAAGCCAATCGTGACATTCGAGGAAACTCCAGCTGGGGCGCCTGAAGCGATCAAGGCATGGTTCTA
>JBPYEE010000298.1:0-10165 GCA_051985095.1 Vicinamibacterales bacterium
GCGTTCCGGGCGGTCCTCCGGTCGCAATCGCGGTGGCCGCGGTGGGATTCGCGGTGACCGCGATTTCGATTGTGCTCTCCTGCATTCCCGAGGAGACCGAACCCGACAAGCCGCTGTTTGTCGCCAAAGTCGTCGGCGCGTCGCTCGCGCTGGTCGCGATCGGCACAGTGGTGTACATCATGGGACGCCGCCGATGATGCTGCTCGTTGCCCTGTTGCTGACCGCGCCACGCACCATGCGCGTGGATTACTACCACACCGGCAATGCGAACGACGAGCGGTTCAGCCTCGACCGCCTCGTCCTCGAGCCGTTACCGTGGCCCGGGAATCCGGCGCGGCCGCTCGATGGCACTGACCGGGGCAAGTATTTCTTCGAGGTGATCGACGCGGCGACCGACAAGGTTCTCTATTCCCGTGGGTTCAGTTCGATCTACGGCGAATGGGAGACGACGGCTGAGGCGAAGGCGATCAACCGCACGTTTTCGGAGTCGCTGCGGTTTCCGGCGCCTGCCGCGCGGGTGCGAATCGTGGTCAAGAAGCGCGACGCGAAGAACGTTTTCCGGGACGTGTGGAACTTCACGGTCGATCCCGCCGACAAGTTCATCGAGCCGACCGCTGATCCCCGCGCAGGACCGATCATCAGGTTGCACGAAAGCGGCGATCCGTCGGAGAAGGTCGACTTGCTCATCCTGGGCGATGGCTACACGGCGGCTGAACGCGGAAAATTCGAGCGCGACGCGCGCCGGCTCGTGGACGTCCTGTTCCAGACCTCACCGTTCAAGGAGCGGCAGGCTGACATCAATGTGTGGGGACTGTGTCCGGCGGCGACCGAGTCGGGTGTCTCGCGGCCCTCGCAACACATCTATCGCCGATCTCCCGTGGGCCTCACCTACGACGCCTTTGACACCGAGCGGTACATGTTGACGTTCGACAACAAGGCGTTCCGCGACATCGCGGCCAATGCTCCGTACGACTTCGTCGAGATCCTGGCCAACAGCGGGACCTACGGCGGCGGGGGCATCTTCGGCCTGTACAGCACCGTGGCGGCTGACAATCTCTGGGCGCCATACATCTTTGTTCACGAGTTCGGGCACCACATCGCCGGCCTCGCCGACGAGTACTACACGTCGGCCGTCGCGTACCTGCCGCCGGCCGAACGGGTCGAACCCTGGGAGCCGAACGCGACGGCGCTCCTCGATCCCCGACAGTTGAAATGGCGCGATCTGGTCCAGCCCTCGACGCCGTTGCCCACGCCGTGGCCGAAGGACGAATACGACCGGCAGTCGGAGGCGGCGCAGGAACAGCGGCGCGCCATCCGCGCGGCCGACCGCCCCGAATCGGAGATGGATGATCTGTTTCGCGCGGAGCAGGCGAGAGATACGGCGCTTCTTTCGAGCGGGCCGTATGCCGGGAAAGTCGGCGCCTTCGAGGGGGCGAACTACGAGTCCCGCGGGCTGTACCGACCGCAGGAGGACTGCATCATGTTCACCCGAGACCGGGTGCCATTCTGCCTTGTCTGCCGGCGCGCCATCGACACCATTCTTGATTTGTATAGTCGGTTTCAATAAGACTAGGCGGACTCTGGATCACTCTCACAACGAGGACAACATGCAGGACGATTTCGACAACGGAATGGGAATGCCGGACGAAGAGATCGGCGGCGGCGCGGGCGAGATGGGCGAGATGCCCGGGCACGCCGCGGAGACCGAAGGCGGGGCTCGCGGCGGGGCGGCGGAGGGCCGGTCGTCAGGCGGCGCCGCGCGCGCGCGGAAGTCGTCTGGGTCGCGGAAATCGGGCGGCGCGCGGAAGGCGGCGTCGGGCGGTGGCCGCAAGAGCGCTGCAAAGAGCCGTGGTGCCAAGAAGAAGGGGGGCGCCCGGAAGGCCGCGCGGAAAGCGGCGAAGAAGGGCGGCGGGAAGCGCAAGACCGGGCGCAAGAAGTAAGAACGGCCTTCGGTCGTCCTCATCGGCGTCAGTCGTCGCCATCAGCCGAGCTAGTGGCTGGTGGTGGCGACTCAGCGCGTTGGAACCGACGGGGGCGATCGAGCGCCAGGCGCCCCGCCACCGGGTCGGGCCGCCGGGCGGTCAGAGCGAAGAAATCCTCGCGAGAACGGCGGTCACCACACGATCGCAGCGTGGAGCCTGGAACTGGAAGGCCATCGCGGTCGCCCCGCCGATCCGCGCGGTTACCGCTCGGCGAATCAACGCGCGTGCGCGGTGCAAACGCGTCTTGACGGCTTCTTCGCCAAGTCCGAGGCCAGCCCCTGTCTCGCTCGTGCTCAGCCCCTCGATATCGCGCAGCATGAACACCGTCCGATACGCGTCCGGCAGGGCGTCCACGGCCTCTTCGAGCACGCGGCTCAACTCCCGCGCGTAGGCCTGGCGCTCCGGATCCGGCTGTTCTGAGACGATCGTCTCCAAACGGGCTCCGCGGTCTGCATCTCCGGCCACGGGCAATTCCTCCCTCAACTGAGACGGCCGTCGTCGTCGGCGCCGCTTGAACGCCTCGTTCAGCGCGATTCTGGTCAGCCAGGTGGCGAACTGGGCCCGCTCCTCAAACTGATCCAGGTGTGTATAGGCGTTGATATACGCCTGCTGCATCACATCTTCGACCTCGTGCTCGTCCTTTAGAACCGCCCGCACGGCGCGATAGATGCGCTGGTTGTGGCGGCGCATGAGGATCTCGAACAGCCCGGATTCCCCTGCCCGCACCTGTCCGACCAGTTCCAGGTCGGACAGCGACATCGCCGACGCGATGGCTGTCACCTGACAGTTCTCTCGGTTCATTAGAGTGCGCGACCTGTCGATCCGTTGCAAGGCGTCCGGCCGTCACCTTTTCGAAGGTTGCCGACTCATATGGGCAGGAGAAGGAGGACCGGTCATGAATAAGCTATTCGCCGCATCCGTCATCGTTGGCGTGCTTCAGACGCCCGCGGTGACCGGTGCCGCCCCCCTGCCACAACACCACGCGTCGACGGCTGTGTCTGCGGCCGCAGGCCTCAGACAAGACATGCGCAAACTGTGGAGCGAGCACGTGATCTGGACCCGCGACTACATCGTCGCTGCAGTGGACGACCGACCGGATCAGCAGGCAGCCGCCGCCCGCCTCATGAAGAACCAGGAAGACATTGGGGCGGCCGTGGCTGCCTTTTACGGTCCCGCAGCCGGCACGAAGCTGACCGCCCTGCTGAAGGAACACATCTCAATCGCGGTTGATCTCATCAAGGCCGCGAAGGCCGGCGACAAGGCCGCACAGCAGAGCGCCGATGCCGCGTGGCATCGCAACGCCGACCAGATCGCCGACTTCCTCAGTAAGGCCAACCCCTACTGGCCGCGTGCCACGCTCGTGGACATGATGAACACGCACCTGTCCACAACTACTGATGAGGTAGCTGCGAGGCTCACGAGGGACTGGGGCGGAGATGTCCGCGCGTTCGACGCGGTTTATAACCACATCCTGCATATGGCAGACGCATTGTCGGACGGAATTGTCGCGCAGTTCCCGGAGAAGTTCGGGCCGACGCAGACAACCGCCCGCTGATGCCTGTCCAGGCTGACTGAATGGTCGCAAGGGTCGGCTGCAACTGGAGTTTCCCATGCTGAAGTCAGGTAACGGCGTCCTGACGGTTTCCTCGATGGCCATGGCGGGAATCGCATCGTGCCCTTACCTGATCGGGGCGTCTCAGCGCTCGGCCCAGGCGCCATCAGGCCGCGTTGTTGGGGGCGGTCCCGCGCCCGCCAGTCCCGATCGCCTGAGCCGTGAAAACGCCCAACGCATGATTCAGCAGGGTGGCCGGATCTTTCGCGGTTACACGTTCGGTAGTGAAGGTTCTGGGGCGATGGCCCGCGAGAACAACGGCAGCATTGGCGGCGGGATCAGCCCGATGGGCCGCCCTGTCAGTCGGATGGAAGGTTGATGCAGATGCGCTGCCCGACGCGACCGAAGCAGCCGCTCAAGGACCAGAACGTCAATCTTGATGATCCGGCCGCCGCAATCGCGATCGCTCAAACTGAAGGCCGTGGTCGGTATCCGCGTCGATGGCTCCTTCGGAAAGGGATCGGCCGGGCGCCTGGACGGGTGGGCCAACCGCGACCTGAACGTCGGCGCGCCTCATTGTCTGGCGTGCAACCGTCCTGGCGGCCGGCTGCTGGGTGTGAGCGGGGTGCGCCGTCGTGGGCGCCACTCGCGCCGGCGTGCCGCAGGCACGATCTGCGGCGCCGTTCGCCGACAGTGCCGGCCCGGGATGGGCAGCGTACATTCAGAGGTCCGCGGTGAAGTGGCCGCGTGACTGAGGGCGGCTTCGCTACGGTCGCCCGGGATCACGGAACCGGCCTGAAATTGACGAATTCAGGCCTGTTTTCATGGAAACGGCGCGGAGGGTGCGGTCTTCCCCGAAGAGACGTGCGCGTAGTCCCACGCGAACGGGAACGCCAAGTTCTCGCCCGGAATAGACGGACCACGATCAGCGTCGATACCAGGTTCGTTCACGGCGACGATCACATCGATCCATGGCGCGACATCAGAATTCAGCCCTGCCGCCCGGCTCTTGCAGTAACGCTCCGAGCGGGGCCCTCACGGAGTAGTGGGAGGTCTGCTCGAAGAGGTCGACCCCGGAAGATTGCGCATGACGGTAGTGACTTGGATCAGCCTTGAGGTCAACGACCGGGCCCAGCCAGAGCATTTTCGTGGCGAGACTGCGGTTATTCCCGTGCGGGCTCCTCTTGGCAGCCTGGCTGGTGCTTAGCGTGGACAACATGAAGACCAGCCTGTCCAGGCGCGAGCCCTTGAACGGCGCGGCCGAACCTTGACGTGATCTCCTGGAAAGTGATGTCTTCGATGTCACAAAATCCGTGCGAGCGAAGGATCGCTGCAATGCCAGCCGGCTCAAAACGGCTGGCCCAACGTTCATCCATTTTCTCGAGCTCTTCGGTCCGCTTCGTTACCAAATCCCTCATCTGTTCCGAGAATGCCTGTGGGGGTTCCATGTAGTCGAACACCACCTCCGAGGTCTGGATCGACGCCATGTAGTCCAGAGTGCTTCTGATAGCGTCCTGTGTCAGATACGGCACAACGCCGAGCCAGGTGAAAAACGCGGGCGAGTTCTGCTGAAAGCCTGCGCCGACAAGCGTCTCCCCCAAATCGTCCCGCTCGAAATCGACTGGCACGAGAATAAGCCATGGCGGAAGCGCGAGTTGAGCTTCACCCAGGCGCTGGCGTTTCCATGCCTGCGTGGCGGGGTGGTCCACCTCATAGATACGGATCTGTCGTGCGCCATGGGGATTCCGAAGAGCGAAAGTGTCGAGTCCGGCGCCGAGGATGACGATCTGGCGAGTCCCGCTTTCGACCGCTTCTGACACAGCATCCTCCGCAATCCGGCTTCGAGCGGCGGTGAATAGGCGTCCGACGCTGGCCAAGGGGTGTTCGTTCGCAAATTGCAGCAAGGCCTTTTCGTCTTCGCGCAGAATCTTGATGGCGAATGGGTCATGGAGGATTGAGCCATGATCGAGCACCTGGTGAGCAGCTCGTTGTCGGGCGATTAGAAGGGCTGTGCGGCTGGGTTCATTTGGCTTCATGTTCGAGGTCTCCATTCTCTTCAATGACGAATCTGAGGCAGCAGAGGGCAACAGCTGACAAGATTCAACGGCAGAGGAACATGATCGTGCAGCAGGTGTTCTTCGACCGCGCCGTCACCAAGGCCGGGAGGTTCACGCTCCTGGAGCGGGCACCGCATCTCCGCGCATGGCAGAGTTGGAGGTAGGTCACTGCGAGATCGGACGATTTTCCGGTCGAATTGACGATGACGGCCGTTTTGAAAGACCTCCGCCTCGCCGAATGTAAAATGAGATCGCCGAAGTCGTGATTTCACATGCACTTAGCGTCTGCGGTGAGGTGGCCGAGAGGCTGAAGGCGGCGGTTTGCTAAACCAGTCTGAGGACGATCGGCCTTTCTCGAAACACGCCTCAATTCACTGGTTCTGGCCGAAAACGCTCTGATTCCGATTCTGTCGCGGCACGTCCCGATCTGCCGTTTGCCGACAGGATCACTCCACAAATTGCTGCACACTTGTAGCGGTGGGGAACCACGGCTCTCGGGGGCAAGTGTGGCCCAGAGGGCGACGATTATTCTCGCCCATGAGGTCGCGGGCACGCGCGCATGCACGCACGGCAGAAGCGCCGGCCGCACTGACGACAGACCGCCAGGCAGTCGTCGCAGACATAGTGCACGGCGTCATCGCACAGCCACGCGGAAGCGGTCGGAGCCAGACAACCGTCGCACGCCCGCGGCTCGATGCGGCCATCGATGGGATTCCACGAAAAGACCGCATCGGCTGCGGCGTTCCGGCGCATCAGCCTCACGTTGATGTAATACACGGGCAGGCGACACAGCCACACGCCAATCGGCGAGAGACGCAGACGGACGCGATAGCGATCGGCCACTTCCGCACTGCGCGCGTGAAACGCGCGGTGCGTGGCGTTGAGACGATCGCGCTCACGCTGGTACAGATCGTCGGTCAGCCGAAGACGCGAGAGCTTGCGCCGGATCTCGAGATCGATCTCCTCGTAGTACTCGCGCAGCCGTTGCACGTCGCGGTCGCGCCGACGGCCGAGTCGTTCGAGAAAGTCGGCGATCCCCGGCGAGATCTGCGCGCGAGCGGATGCAACGGCCAGCGGCCATGTTGCGATCGATCCGTCGATCCGCTCCGAGACATTGGCCGCGTCCTGATCGTCAAGGAGTAACGTCGGGTCGATCCGCGATTCGAAACTCGCCGTCGATCGTGTCGCAGGATTGACCCAAGTGGTGACGACGCCGCCCATACGCTCATCGGCCAGCACGGTGTACTCGAACGTCGCGCCGACATACAAGGCATCGACGGCGGCGTGGCTGTGATAGCGATGGACGCCATTGTGGATCGTCACGCCCCGATCGATTGCGGCCGCGGCGTCGATCGACTTTCGCGCCACCGTCGGCGGCTGTACTCGCGCGACTCGGCCGAGCCCATTGACGACGGCCGCCAACCGATCGACGAGGGAAGCGTCGTAGTCGATGAACGTCGCGCCGGCCACACCGGGTTCGAACGACAAACGCTCGAACTCTCGGAGCCCGAGGACGCCGCGGAGCGCCGGTTCGGCCATGACGTCAAGCACCTGACCTGCACCGGGGTCGACAATCGCGCCGGCGCGCGTGAGCAGGTCGGCCGTGAGCCGTCCGATGAGCACGCTAGACCTCATAGTCTTCGCTGAAGAGCGCGCGATCGAGGTCGGACGCGTTCTGATAGGCGGACTTTGCGGCGAGCAATCGCGCCGACAGCCGCTCGAACGTCTCCCGCGCGTCCTCGTCTGAACGGCAGCCCGACCAGGCATCCATCACAAGGCTCGCGAAGTCCTGTTCGTCGTCGAGGTGGCCGAGAATCATCTCGACCTCACCGGCCACCAGCTCGAACATGTTGATCTTGTCGTGGAGGATCGACAAGATGCGCTCTTCGACGCTTCCGGCCAGACACAGATTGAAGATGTAGACATCGCGCGACTGGCCAATCCGGTGGACGCGGCCGACGCGCTGTTCGATCGTCGCCGGATTCCAGGGCAAATCGTAATTGATGACGGTCCGACAGAATTGAAGGTTGCGGCCTTCGCCGCCAATCTCGGTCGAGAGCAGGATCTCGGCATCGTCCTGGAACGCGTCGATGGCCCGCTGCTTGTCTACCGATGACAGCCCGCCGTGAAACACGCTCACGCGGCGGCCGGCCGCGGACAGCGCCGCGTTGAGTTCATCGAGCGTTGCGCGGAAGCGCGTGAAGACAATCTTCTTCTCCGGCGACCGGCGCGCTAGGTCCACGAGCGCCTCGACTTTCGCCGATCGGGCGCCGCCGATCCGATCTAGCGCCGCGGCGACCGCGGTGAACGGCCCGCTGTCGGTCAGTCCGGCGTGGACGCGCAGGCCAGCTCGCAGAGCGGCCGGCCCGCTGCCAGCCTGCATCTGCAGGGTCGTCATCCGCCAGCGCTCCGCCGCCGTCGCGGTGTGGTATCGGTCACGAATCACGGCGGCGAGGGCGTCCAAGACGTGCACTTCCTCCGGGGCGGGCCGCACGATGTGCGTGGCGGCGAGGCGTTTGGGCAGTTTCAGATCGATGTGCGCGCGCGTGTTGCGGACCATCACTTCGCGCAGAAGCTCACGCAGCCTATCGCGCCGGCCGGCGTGCGATAGTGCCTCGATCTGGCCGTACTCCCGGCGGAACTGCGGCTCGCTTTGCAGCAGGCCCGGCCGCAGCAACTGAATCAGGTTGTACAGCTCAGTCAAATCGTTGCCGACGGGCGTGGCGCTCAGCAGCAGCAGGAAGCGCTTCTTCAAGGCGTTCACGAGTTGCCACCCGGCGCTGCCCCGGTTTTTCAGTGCGTGGGCCTCATCGACGACTACGAGGTCGTACTCGATGCGCGACAAGCGATCGCGAAGTCCGGCTTGACGCGCGAGCGGCAGCGACGCGACGACCAGCGGCTCGCGTATCCAGAACTCCTCGTCCCGGCGAACGAGCTGCGTGTCAGCGGCGACCGGAGTTAGCGCGAAACGCTCGGTCAGCTCGTCCACCCATTGTCCAACCAGTGAAGCGGGCGTGAGAATGAGTGCCTTTCGCGCCAGACCCCGCATCCAGTATTCCTTCAGCGTGAGGCACGCTTCGATCGTCTTGCCGAGGCCGACTTCGTCAGCCAGCAGGACGCGTCCCCGGAAATCGCGAAGCACGCGCCGAACCGTATCGAGCTGATAGCCGAAATGCTCGACGTCGTTGATCGCACCGAGCGAGAGCAGCTCGTCGAAGCCCTTCTGCAAACGCAGGTCGGTATAGCGCAGCCGCAAGGCCACGTCGGCAGCGGGCGCGACCCCTCCTTGCGTCCACACTTCGGGAAATCCCGCCTGATCGAACGTGAATTCGACGCTGATGTCTGCGACGTCGAGACTTGGGAACGGCGGCAGATCGAGGATCGACGGCGCTGGGAGCGGCTCAGACATCGCAACCGGGGCAGCCACGTGAAGGAGCGGAAGTGCTCCACCGGCGGGCGCCGGATGCGCCGCGGCCGACACCGGTGCACGCGAAACACCGGCAATCGGCGAACCCGGTCTCTCCCGGCGCTGTTTGTGAGCGGGGGCGCGTTCGGAGCGACGCGTCAGCCGATCAGCCTGTTGTGCGAGAGGGCGCTTCGCCCTGGCCAACCGCCGGCATTCAGCGCAAATGAGGCGCGCCTTGACGCGCGGGTCGTCCATCCGGCCATCGTCCTCGGTCCGCTGGAGGAAACGCTGTGCCAGCGCGACGCCCTGCGCGAAGCGCCCGGTGATCAGGCAGGCTGCTGCGGCGCGAAAGTCGATGATCGGAAACTCCGGCGGCTCGACGAGGCGATCGAAGTGCTGCAGACCTTCCGGCTGCAGCCCATCGATGAAGAAAAGCTCGGCCATGCGCTCGTTGGCTGCTTGATGGGTGGGACGCACGTGGAGAATCCGCTGGAAGCACCGCCGGGCACGCGGAAAGTCTTTCGCGAACCACGCCTCTTCGGCGTCGTACATCCACTGGGCGCAGTGATCTGCGAGCTGCCGGCGTGTTTTCTCCGCGCGCTTCTGCGCTTCACGCCGCTGCGCCTTGGCGCGCCGCCTCGATTCACTGCTCATGATCGGCGATTGTATCTGCCGCGATCATGACTGTGAAGACGGAGCACGCCCGAATGTTCCAGATCAACAGACTACCTGTCCATCGCATGCACGATCGGATTGATGCCCTGCAGATGCACGCTCGGACACGCGGCCAACAGGTGCGTGTCGTTCGAGTACAGCCGATCGAAATGCTCAGGCTTTGCGGTCAGCAGATGAACTGCGTCCAAGGACCGAAGGAATACCGTGCGATCCAGCCGCGCGCACAGGGCACGCACCTGCTGGAGAAGCGCGGGTGTCGGCTCGATCAGCGTCCACAGTCCCCGCGTCAGGTCATGGTGGAACTGGCCCTGCAGCGCCTCGAACACGGGGATGTCGATCGAGCCTTCGCGCCACTTGCGCTGAAAGGCTGCGGCAACCTCCGCGACCGCGATGCCCGAGGTTGCCACGGTCCCCGCCCGTTTGGCGAGACGGCGGACCGCGTCGCGACCCGGTTCGTTCACGTAGAACTTCGCAACCCGTGCGGCATCGAAAT
>JBPYEE010000299.1:0-7211 GCA_051985095.1 Vicinamibacterales bacterium
GCGAGACCAGGCCGATGAGGAGCAGGGGATGCCGGGAATTCTTGCGCGTCACCAGGCTGAGAAACGCCAGCACGCTCGCCAGGATGCCGAGCCCCACGATCCAGAGCGCGGCAATGTCGGGCACGCCGGTCATCGACTGGCCCGAAACGATCACCCACGGCAGAAACGCGCTGACGCTGAGTGCGGCGCCCGCGACGAGCGGGACGAAGTAGCCGCGCATGCCGGGGCGGAAAATATTGCTAACGGGCACGGTGCCCCCTCAACGCTGCGCGTCCTGCCATTCCTCGTACCACTTCATCTGAATCGCCTCGAGCTTCGGTTCGTTCGACGATTTCGGATCGTCGTCGAAGCCATCGAGCGCGAGCACCTTCGCCCGGAGATCGGTGAAGCGCACGGTCAGCGGATCGACGTCCGGATAGGCACCGGCAAGGGCAATCCCAATCTCCTCCGCATCCGTCCACTTCATCCGACGACCTCTTCTTTCTTGCGATCCGATTTGCCCAGCTGAATGCCACCGCCTTCCTGGACGTAGTTTCGCGTGTACATCGGGAGTTCGCAGACCACGTCGCCCGTGATGACCGCCTGGCAGCCGAGCCGCGACCGCGGGGTCAGATCCCACGCGGTGTCGAGCCGATCGGCTTCGTCGTCTTCCATCGGGGAGAGATTCTGCGCCCCTTCGCGCACAATCACATGGCACGTCGTGCAGGCGCAGCTGCCGCCGCAGGCGTGCTCGAGCGGGACGCCGAGATTCTTCGCCACGTCGAGAAACGACTCCGGCTTGCCGTGGTGGGAGTACGGCAGGCGCCCGCTCTCGAACTCGACCGTCAGCGGCTGCCCGTCGATGATGAAGGTCACCTTAGGCATCGTGGATGCTCGTTCCAGCGAGCGCCGCTCTGACCGACCGGTTCATCATGACTTCCGCCAGGTGCTGGGTGGCGTCGTTGAGCGCCCTGGTCCACTTCTGAATCGTCTCGCGATCCTTCGAACCCACGACCATTTTGAGGCCGGCCACGATCGATTCGATCCGCTGCCGCTCGCCGGGCCCGAGCTCGGCCTGTTCGATCGCTCCAAACTCCGGATGTCTGAGCGACTTTTCGGTCGCCTGGATGACGGTCTCGGCGTCGTTGCGCGCTTCGATCAGGAGACGCGCGTCCAGATCCGCTTCGGCGTGCTCGAACGAATCGAGCAGCATGCGCTCGACTTCTTCGTCCGTCAGCCCGTACGAGGGTTTGACCTCGATGGTCTGTTCGACGTCGGTGCGCAGTTCGCGCGCGGTGACGCTGAGAATGCCGTCAGCGTCGATCTGAAATTGCACCTGCACGCGCGGCAATCCGGCCGGCATCGGCGGAATCCCGCGCAGCTTGAACTGGGCCAGCGACCGGTTGTCCGGCACGAGCTCGCGTTCGCCCTGCAGCACATGGATGTCGACCGCCGTCTGGTTGTCGACGCCGGTCGTGAAGACCTCGCTGCCGGTTGCGGGAATGGGCGAATTGCGCACGATGATCTTCGACGTCACGCCGCCCATCGTTTCGATGCCAAGCGAGAGCGGGGTCACGTCGAGGAGCAGCATCTCGCGATTGCCGGTCATCAGGATGTCGGCCTGGAGCGCCGCGCCGAGCGCCACGACCTCATCCGGATTGAGATCACTGTGCGGTTTCCGGCCGAACAGTTCCTGGACTCTGCGTCGCACGAGCGGGATCCGCGTGGATCCGCCGACGAGCACCACCTCGTCAATCTCGGCCGGGTTCATGTGCGCGTCGGCCAGCGCCTGCCGGCACGGCGCGAGCGTGCGGTCGACGATCGGCGCGATCAGCGACTCGAACTGCAGCCGCGTCAGGCGCCGGCCGAGGACCGTGGTTTCCTCCGTGTCCGACAGGTCCCACTTCGCCTGGATGACCGCCCGCCGCAGTTCCTGGCGTGCTTCCGGTGTGGTGCCGACCGGGTCGCCGAGCACCCGCAGCACGTCGTCCATCAGGGCGACGTCGATGTCATCGCCGCCCAGATGGGTGTCGCCGTTGGTGGACAGCACCTGGAAGACGCTGTCTTCGACACGGAGAATGGAAATATCGAACGTGCCGCCGCCGAAGTCGTAGACGGCAATGACGCCCGCCCGTTTCTTGTCGAGACCGTAGGCGAGGCACGCCGCCGTCGGCTCGTTGATGATTCGGACGACATCGAGGCCGGCGATCCGGCCGGCATCGCGGGTCGCCGTCCGCTGCGCGTCGTTGAAGTACGCTGGCACGGTGATGACGGCGCGATCGATGGCGTGGTCGGCTTCTTCCGCAGCGGCGAAGAACGCTTCCGCCCGATGTCTCAGCTCCCGCAGGACGAACGCCGAGATTTCCGGCGGCGTGAACTCGCGATCGCCCAACCCGATCTTTACGACGGCATCACCGGCGATGCGAAACGGGAAGTGCGCCGCTTCGTCGCGAACGTCGGCGAAGCCCTTGCCCATGAATCGCTTGACGGAGTACGCGGTGCGGGTCGCCTCGGTCAGCAGCCGCCGTTGTGCCTCGCGGCCCACATAAATGATTCCGGCGTCGTCGAGCGACACGATGGAGGGCACGAGCGCGTCACCGCTGCCGTCGCGGATCACCACGGGACGCCCGTCCGCGACGTATGCGACGAGCGAGTTGGTGGTGCCGAGGTCGATGCCAACGATTCTGCTCATCCCAGACTCGCGACGACTGATAGTTCCCGCTCGATGCCGGCGAGCAGGTTGTTGAGGTAGTTTCGCTCGGCCATCCGCTCTTTGAGGGCCTCCAGCAGCCCGCGGTCACCGGTCGCATCCCAGTCCATCGAGAGCTGCTTCAGCTGGCGTTCGTGCTCGGTCTGCGCCTGTGCCACAGTGGCGTGGACACCTTCCAGCCGCTGCTTCACACGTTCGGCTGGCGCGCCCCGCTCGCGCTCGTCGCGGATGTCGTCGAGCTCCTCGTTCAGCGTGAACACCTGCTCGAGCAGCGCGGCCGGCACGGCCCCGGGGCCAGGCGCGGTCGACGGCAGGTTCGGCTCCACGACCCCTTCGAGCTTCAACAGGTATTCGATCCGTGCGACCGGATTCTTAAGCGTCCGGTATGCATCATTCAAGTACGACGTCTTTTCCAGGCTCGCCCGGCGTTCGGCCGGCGGCGCATGGTAGAAGTAATCGGGATGGAACTGGCGGCTGAGGGCCCGATACCGCTCATCGAGATCCGCCACATCCAGATTCAGCTTTCGAGGCAGACCGAGGAAGCTGAAGAAGTTACGCTCCGAACGAACTTCCACAGCCGCAGGTTGTCTTCGCGTTCGGGTTGTTGAACAGGAACCCCTTGCCGATCAGGCTCGTGTCGTAGTCGAGCACGGTGCCATCGAGGTAGAGCAGGCTCTTCCGATCGATGAACACCTTCACGCCGTTGGCCCCTTCGAAGACCTGATCGCCAAGCCGTGGCTGTCGTTCCCACGCGAAGGTGTAACTGAGTCCCGAGCAGCCTCCACCTCTGATGCCGACGCGGAGTCCGCCTTCCTGAATGCCCTGTTTTGCCATCAGCGTGCGAATCGTGCGCGCTGCTGTCTCCGTAATCTCAATCATTGCAGGGGCGTGGCGGCCGCGGTCAGCGTCGGCTCCGCCGACTGCTTCTTCCGGTAATCGGCAATGGCCGCTTTGATCGCGTCTTCCGCCAGCACGGAGCAGTGAATCTTGACCGGCGGCAGGCTCAGCTCGGTGACGATGTCGGTGTTCTTGATCGCGAGCGCCTGCTCGACCGTCTTGCCCTTCAGCCATTCGGTCGCGAGGCTGGAGCTGGCGATGGCCGAGCCGCATCCGAACGTCTTGAACTTTGCATCGTCGATGACGCCGGTCTCGGGATTGACCTTGACCTGCAGCTTCATCACATCGCCGCACTCCGGCGCGCCGACGAGCCCGGTGCCGACGTTCACGTCGTCTTTGGGCAGGGAGCCAACGTTGCGGGGATGTTCGTAGTGATCGATCACCTTGTCTGAGTAAGCCATGTCTTAGTGTCCCTCTGTCTGCCACTGCATCGTGGACAGATCGACGCCTTCCTTGGCGAGTTCGTAGAGCGGCGACATGTCGCGCAGCCGCGAGACGACGCTCGTCAGCTTGTCGGCGACGTAATCAACTTCCTCGCGTGTGGTCCAGCGTCCGAGCCCGAAGCGGATCGACGAGTGCGCGAGATCGTCGCCGGCCCCCAGCGCCTTGAGTACGTATGACGGCTCCAGACTCGCCGACGTACATGCAGAGCCCGACGAGACGGCCACGTCGTTGATGCCCATCAGCAGCGACTCGCCCTCGACGTACGCGAAGCTGATGTTCAGGTTGTGCGGGAGCCGGTGCTCCAGCGACCCGTTCACGTAGATCTCGTCGAGCTGCTTGTGCAGCTTGTCGTTCAGGTAATTGCGGAGCTCGCACAGGCGCGCGCCCTCGGCCGTCATTTCCCGCTTCGCGATCTCGGCGGCCCGTCCGAAGCCGACGATGCCGGGGACATTGAGGGTGCCGCTGCGCATGCCGCGTTCGTGGCCGCCGCCATCGATGATCGGGGCGAGCAGGACGCGCGGGTTCCGGCGGCGTACGTACAGCGCACCGACGCCTTTCGGGCCGTACATCTTGTGCGCGCTGATCGACGCCATGTCGACCTTCAGATCGTTGACGTTGAAGGGCACCTTGGCCACCATCTGAACCGCGTCGGTGTGGAAGAGAATCCCCTTTTCCTTCGCGATGGCGCCGATTTCCGCGATCGGCTGGATGACGCCGATCTCGTTATTGGCAGCCATGATCGTGATGAGGATCGTCTTGTCGGTGATGGCGGCCTTCAGATCGTCAAGGCTGATCCGCCCGTCCTTCTGGACCGGCAGATACGTGACACGCGCCCCGTCCCGCTCGAGGCGCTTACAGGTGTCGATGACCGCCTTGTGCTCGGTTACGCACGTGATGAGGTGGTTCCCCTTCTCGCGATACATCTCCGCGGCGCCGCGGATCGCGAGGTTATCGGATTCGGTGGCGCCGCTCGTGAAGACGATTTCCTTGGCGTTGGCACCAATCAGCTCGGCGACCTGTTTGCGGGCGGTTTCGACCGCCTCTTCGGCGGCCCAGCCGAAGGGATGGTTGCGGCTTGCGGCGTTCCCGAACTCGGTCGTGAAGTAAGGGAGCATTGCCTCGACGACGCGCGGATCGACCGGCGTCGTGGCGTGGTAGTCCATGTAGATCGGCAGCTTGAGAGCCATAGTTACGGATGCGAATGAAACACCGCGGTCTTCGCGACCGGAGGCGGCGGCACATCGGCCGCGAGTTCCGCAATGGTGCACTCGCCGAGGGCGGCGAGAATCCGTTCGCGAACGCGCCACAGGGGATCACGCACGTTGCACTTCGAGAACTGTTCGCAGTTGCCTTCCTCGGTCGAACAGGCCGTCACCGTCACGGGGCCGTCGATGGCCTGGATGACGTCGGCGACTGAAATCTGCATCGGGGCTCGCGCAAGCTGATAGCCGCCGCGCGTCCCCTGATGCGAGGCGAGCAGCCCGCGGCGCACGAGTTTTTGCAACACCTTGGCCATCAACTCGATCGGAATGTCGTACAGCTCGGCAATTTCGCGGGCACTCGACGAACTCCCGTCGCCCCTCAGCGCCAGGTGCTTCATCGCCATCAGCGCGTAGTCGGCCTTTTTCGAGAGTCTTAGCATATATCCGACCTGTACAGTCGGATTTTAATATTTCGGCTGACTGGGATCAACCTGATCGATCCAGCCGATGATGCCGCCTTTCAGGTTCAGCACGTGCTTGAACCCCTGTGAGCGCAGGAAGTCGGCCGCTTTGGCACTGCGAGCGCCCGATTTGCACTGCGTGACGAACTCGGCATCGGGGTCGAGCTCGTTCACGCGCCTGGGGACGTCGCCCAGCGGGATCAGAATCGAGCCGGCGATCCGGTTGATTTGATACTCATGCGGCTCGCGGACATCGATGATCGTCACCCGATCGCCGCGATCGAGACGCTGCTTGAGCGCGGTCGGCGTGATTTCGGTCGCGGCGACTGCCGCCACCGGCTCGGGCGCCGCCGGGCGCACGCCGCAGAACTGCTCGTAGTCGATCAACTGCGTCACCGTCGGGTGCACGCCGCACACCGGGCACTCCGGATCCTTGCGCAGCTTCAGCTCGCGGAATTTCATCCGCAGCGCGTCGATGATGAGAAAGCGGCCGATCAAGGGTTCGCCAATGCCGGTGATCAGTTTGATCGCCTCGGTCGCCTGAATGACCCCGACGAGGCCCGGTAGCACACCGAGCACGCCGCCTTCGGCGCAACTCGGCACCAGACCGGGCGGCGGCGGCTCCGGGTAGAGGCACCGGTAGCACGGACCATCCTTCATCGCGAAGACCGACGCCTGGCCTTCGAACCGGAAGATGCTGCCGTAGGCGTTCGGCTTGCCCAGGATGACGCACGCATCGTTCACCAGATAGCGCGTGGGGAAATTGTCGGTTCCATCGATGATGACGTCGTACGGCTCGAAGATCTGCAGCGCGTTTTCCGACGTCAGCGCGGTGTCGTAGGTTTCGACCTGGACGTTCGGATTGAGCGCGTTGATGCGATCTTTCGCTGAGGCGAGCTTCGGCCGTCCCACATCAGGCGTGCCGTGCAGAATCTGCCGCTGCAGGTTGCTGAAGTCGACGGTATCGAAGTCCACGATGCCGAGCGTTCCGACGCCGGCGGCGGCGAGATACATCGCGACCGGCGACCCCAGACCGCCGGCGCCGATGCAGAGGACGCGCGAGGCTTTCAGCTTCCGCTGCCCTTCGAGGCCGACCTCCGGCATGATCAGGTGCCGCGAGTAGCGCTGGTACTCGTCGGGCGTCAACGACGGCGGCGCCGCGATCGGTTCCGAGACGACCGTATCGGACCCGGTCCCTCCGGCGACGGAGGGGATGATGCTGATCGTGTCGCCGGCCTTCACCGGAGTCTGTTCCTTCTGCAGATAGCGGATGTCTTCGTCGTTCAGGTACACGTTGACGAAGCTGCGCAGCTTGCCTTCTTCAGTGAAAATCTGTTTGCGGAGGTCGGGATATTGCGTGGTCAGCGCCTTCAAAACCTCGCCGACCGTGCCGCCGGGCGCGGTCACCGCGTCCTGTTTCGCCGTGAATTGGCGCAGCGGCGTGGGGATTAAGACCTTGGCCATACTAGTAGATCAACTCCTCTTTGGCCGCCTCGGTTTGTTCAAAATTGGGCAGCC